>CAZICR010000397.1:0-3344 GCA_964537795.1 uncultured Cellvibrionaceae bacterium
TTAACAGAACTTTTTCTATCCCAAGAGGCAAGTTTTAGAACTGCTGTCTATACTCAAAAAACTGGTAGAAGTCACTCGTCCAAATGGACGACGCCAATAGACAAAAATAGAAGCAGCAATACAAAGGTTCTTTGATAGAGCCTTTCGGGGGATAGAATGGTAAAGAAGTCGTTACTCACCAAGCTTATGTTCGCATTGGCTGTCGCAATGGTACTCATTGCCTTTGCAGTTGCTTTCACCAATTACCGGCTGGCAGCAAAAAATCAGGAAGCCAAGCTCAATACTGAAATAGAAGCAATGGTAGAGCTCACTAACAGTTCGATTCTTGAAGCTGTCTTTGCCTATGATTTCCAACAAGTTGAGGCCATAGCAAAATCTTTGGTAGGTACCGCTTTGGTGACAGAGGTTCATGTGGTAGATCACAGGGGCCAGAAGTTGGCGGATGCTGAAGATGAAGACCGAAGTGAAGGCAAGATTACCCGCGAAGACATACCGATTGTTTATAACGGCACCAAAATTGGGAGTTACACCGTCACGTTCTCAACCGCTGGAGTCAAAGAATCCCTGAACCAGCAAGTTAAAGGTAATACATTAACCGTAATCGCCCTTTTGGCCGCCAGCTTGATCACTGTCTATTTCCTGATGCGCAGTTTGGTGTTGGCTCCTGTCTCGGACGTAACACATTCGCTCAGTGCAATTGCTGATGGCGGTGGTGATTTAACTCATAGGCTGCCCACCACAAGTCAAAACGAAATCGCCGAGTTGGCGCATAACTTCAATCGGGTGATGGAACATATTGCGATGATCATTCGCAATGTGGTGCAGGTCAATGAAAAGGTTCGCACCAACGTCAACACTATGGGGAGTGCGACAGAAAATACAGTGAATTCAACATCGCAACAGTTACGTGAAATTGAATTGGTTGCTGCAGCCGTAGAAGAATTATCCGCCTCTGCCAATGAAATCGCTCGCCACGCCAATGAGACAGCAGACCGCACCAATGCCACCAGTACGCTGGTTGATGAAGGCAATGAAATAGTCGCCTTGTCATTGGACAAAGTGAATCGATTAACGGATCAAATACAATCGACTGCGCAAAAAATTCAGGTATTAAAAAATAATTCGGTCAATATCGGATCAGTAATGGAAGTCATCAGGACTATCGCTGAACAAACAAACTTGCTTGCGTTGAATGCGGCTATTGAAGCAGCACGTGCAGGAGAACAAGGTCGCGGGTTTGCGGTAGTTGCTGACGAAGTGCGTTCGCTTGCACAGAAAACACGTACTTCAACAGAAGAAATTGAATCCATTATTATTCAATTGCAACGCGCGGCTGATGAAGCGCATCAAGCAATGAATGCCAGCACTTCATCAGTAAAAGAAACCATCGAAACCTCCGCCAAAGTTGGCGGAGCACTGGATAAGATTCGCAGCAATATTCGCATCATTAATGATATGAACCACCAAATTGCCACTGCATCGCATGAACAAAATACAGTTGCCAATGAAGTGAGTAAAAATATCACCGCTATTCACGGACTGTCCGAGCGAGTAGCAGAAAATGCCCAGGTAGTTAACGCCGGCGGCAGTCAATTAATTCACGAAGTCGGCGAACTGAAAAAACAAATCGATTCGTTCAAAGTGTAATTTTTGGTAAAGCGTTCTCCCCTCATATACTTCCCGACTTGTTCGGGATTTTTTATTTTTATACGACAGATTTCCATACAAAAAATGACGGAATAAGCTAAGGTTAACTAAATGCTGAGTGGTAAACTCGGCCGTTGGATTAAATTAAAGGAGCATCCTATGTTGGTATTGTCGTTATTGTTTATCTGGGTTTTAGTGGCCGTTCTGATTTACAGACAAGTTGCGCTTGCCGCTGCATCTTCATTGGTTTTGATCGCATGGTTAATTCTGGGAGCAATTACCGAGACCATGTTATCCCCATGGCTTGTGGTGCCTCTCGCATTGGTGCTGGTGGTATTAAACCTTGGACCTTTGCGTCGCCGTCTCTTGACCAAACCGGTTTTTAACTATTTACAAAAATCCATGCCCCCCATGAGCATCACTGAACGTGAAGCGTTGGAGTCAGGCACCACTTGGTGGGAGAAAGAATTATTCAGTGGCCGACCCAACTGGAATGAATTTGCGCAAATCAGCCTGCCGCAATTAACTGGGGAAGAACAATCATTTCTGGACAACGAAGTGAATCAACTTTGTGCTTTGTTGGATGAATGGGAAATACGCAGTAAACGCAAGGATCTGCCGCCTGAAGCTTGGCAATTTTTGAAAGATAAAAAGTTTTTCGGCTTGATTATCCCCAAGGAATACGGTGGCCTTGATTTCAGTCCTTATGCGCAAAGCCGCATTATGAGCAAAATTGCCAGTCGTTCTGAAACAGCGGCGGTCACAGCCATGGTGCCCAACTCTCTGGGACCAGGTGAATTACTGGTGAAATATGGTACTGAGGCCCAGAAAAATTACTGGTTGCCAGGTTTGGCAAATGGTACTGAAATCCCCTGTTTTGGTTTGACGGGGCCAGAAGCCGGTTCTGATGCCGGGTCAATTCCCGACACCGGAATTGTCTGCAAAGGTGTTTATGATGGGCAGGAGGTCCTCGGTTTACGCATGACCTTCAGTAAACGCTGGATCACACTTGCGCCTGTCGCCACAGTAGTGGGACTGGCATTCAAATTACACGACCCCGATGGACTTTTGGGTGATCCCGCAAAATCTGACTACGGTATTACCTGTGCATTAATCCCTGCCAATCACCCGGGTGTTGAAATTGGTAAGCGACACAACCCAGGGGCGCCGTTTATGAATGGCCCCATTTTCGGTACGGATGTGTTTATCCCGATTGACTGGATTATTGGTGGCCCTGCCATGGCAGGAAAAGGTTGGCGCATGCTGATCGAATGCCTGGGCGCAGGACGCGGTGTTTCGTTACCGGCACTCTCTACCGCTTGTGGCGAAATGAATTATCGTCTTGTTGGCGCTTATGCGCGGATCCGCCGCCAATTCAATATGGAAGTAGGCAAGTTTGAAGGTGTTCAGGAGGCAAGCGCCAATATTGCCGCCACCGGTTATACCTTGGAAGCCATGCGCCAGTTGGTTACCAAAGGTCTGGAATCCGGAGCACCTTCTGTGATGACCGCCATGGCGAAATATCACGCAACAGAAATGATGCGGGAATCTGTTGAGCACTCAATGGATATAGTTGGTGGCCGTGCCATTCAACAGGGTCCACGCAACTTTATCGTTGCGGCTTACCACAGCGTTCCGGTTGCTATAACCGTTGAAGGCGCAAACATATTGACTCGATCGCTGATGATTTTTGGCCA
>CAZICR010000398.1:0-3343 GCA_964537795.1 uncultured Cellvibrionaceae bacterium
ACTTTTCGACAGTGGGGCGATTATGCTGACGCAACTTTGTATTCAGGATTTCACTCTGGTTGATAAGCTGGAGATGGAGTTTTTGCCCGGGATGACGGTGATTACCGGTGAAACCGGTGCGGGTAAATCGATTTTGTTGGATGCTTTGGGGTTGGCACTGGGAGATAAAACCGAGGCGGACAGAGTCAGGCAAGGGGCAAGCCGTGCGGATATTGCGGCGACCTTTGATACCCAGCGGATTCTTCAGGCGCAGGACTGGTTGGTGCAACATGATTTGCAACAGCTAGACTCTCCTCATGAATGTATTTTGCGGCGATTGGTTAACAACGAAGGCAAATCCAAGTCCTACATCAACGGTCAACCTGTAACCTTGCAGCAACTGCGTGAGCTGGGTGAAATGTTGATTGATATTCACAGCCAGCATGAACACCAATCGCTCTTGCATAAAGATACGCATTTACGTTTGCTGGATGAGTTCGGACAACACACTGAATTGGCAAAACAGGTACGCACGGCATTTTTGCATTGGCAGGAATTGCACGAACGTTTTGTACGTTTGCGTGATAACAGCACAGAAATGAATGCGCGTTTTCAACTCTTGCGTTATCAAGTAGAGGAATTGGAAACCCTCGGTCTGCAGGATGATGAAATTGATAAGCTCGAAAATGAGCAAAAACTTTTAGCCTCCGCTGAAGACACGCTTGCAGTTTGCCAACAGTTAGTAGATTTATGCAGTGATGATCGCCAGGGTTTATCTTCGCATATTTATCGCGCATTAAATTTATTACGTCAGGTACAACACAAATCCAAACATTTACAAACTGCTGAAGAATTATTGCAAAACGCGCAAATTCAAATTGATGAAGCGCAACAGGAAATTGTACAAGACATGGATAAATTTGAACTTGATCCGGAACGATTGCAATCGATTGAGCAACGCTTGACACAAGCTTACGATCTTGCGCGCAAACATCGAGTGAAAGCACAGGAATTACCAGCATTATTTTTACAATTAAGTAATGAACTTGCTGAGTTGGATGCTGGCGATGGAAAACTGGATGAATTGCAACAACAAGTTGAGCAAGCAGAAAAACATTTCAGGCAGCTGGCCGAAAAATTATCGGAGCAACGTCAAAAGACGGGTAAAAAATTAGCGGCGCAAGTGAATGAGCAACTCAAATTATTGGCTATGTCCAGTGCTAACTTTACTTTGCAGATTGAGCGTGCAAATAAAGCGACTACCAAAGGCTTGGATGATATTGAATTTTTAATTAGCACCAACCCAGGCCAAGCTGCAAAATCTTTGGCAAAAGTGGCATCGGGCGGTGAACTGTCGCGTATCAGTCTGGCAATACAAGTGGTTACTGCACAAACTTCTGCAATACCTACTTTGGTGTTTGATGAGGTCGATGTCGGCATTGGTGGAGCAACGGGTGAAATTGTCGGAAAGCTGCTACGGCAATTAGGAGAAAAAGGACAGGTGTTATGTGTTACTCATCTTGCACAAGTTGCCAGTAAAGGCCATCAACATTTGCAAGTACAAAAATCCATTAAAGGTAACAAAGCACAAAGCACTTTGGTTGCACTCGAAGGCGAAGAACGTATCCAAGAAATCGCACGCATGATGAGCGGTGAAAAATTAACGGAATCTTCCATCGCACATGCGAAGGATATGTTGGGCGTGGTATGACCCGATTACGTATCTGGTCCTGGCTTTGTATTTTTGCTTCGCCATTGGTCATAATTTTTTTTGGCTTAAGCGCATCAATATTTTTTGAAGACAATGACGGATGTTCAGTCTGGGGATGTTTGGCCTGGGCGCTGATGCAGATTGTTATATTATTTTTTATATATATAATCTTTCTATTAATTGGAATTATGCTCAATGTTATAGATTTTATAAAAATACGAAAGACTGCTTCTGCTTGGCGAAAGTTGGAAATTATAATTTTTACAACTCCAATTTGGTTGTGCGGTTTTGCAATATCCGGATTTTTTCAAGATCATATAGAGTGGAATAAAATTCAGGATTTAGAACCTTATGTGGAAACAGTCAAAAACTATGAGAGTGTCAGTTATGGTGAATTACTCATTGCCATGGATCAGCTATCAAGTGCCAACCCGGAAAGCCTGGCACATTTTCCCGGTCTGAATTCTTACCTGAAAGATGCACAGGTTAGAATCAACCAAATCGATTTCATTAATAACAACAAAACAAGGGCTGTCCCATCAGATTTTTCACTAGACCCATTTAGACTTTGCATTAAAGATATGGCGTTGCCCTCCGTCAATGAGCCTTGGCGAATTACCTTTTACAAGGGTAATTCTGAGTTTCACGAAATGAGCGTTCTCTCTGATTCAGATTTTTTAATAACAGGGAATACGGACGACACTGGATGCTCTAAAGTAGTGGACACATCGGCACTTTCCGTTGATGTTCTTAACGGAAATACTTTATTTTTTGTGATTGGATCACAAGTTATTTTTGCCGATATTGATAGAGCTAAGTATACTTTATTTATTCAGCATTCAATTTCAAAAAGTCATTTTGAAATTGATATTCAACCAATCTATTAATATGCTTGCTATTATTTCCCCCGCCAAAACCCTTGATTTCGAAACCCCCTGGAAATTGAAAAACATTTCACAGTCAGAATTTTTACATGATTCGCAATTATTGATTGATCAATTACGAAAATTGCCGGCTGCAAAAATTGGCGAGTTAATGTCGATCAGTGAAAAGTTGGCGATATTAAATTCCGAGCGATTTTTAAATTGGCATTTACCTTTCACAAATGAAAACGCCAAGCCTGCCATACTGGCATTTCGTGGTGATGTTTATACCGGCTTGGAGGCTGATTCATTTTCAATCAAAGATTTTGATTTCGCACAAAAGCATTTGCGAATTCTGTCCGGACTTTATGGCGTATTGCGCCCGCTGGATTTAATTCAAGCCTATCGATTGGAAATGGGAACAGGGTTTCAAAATAGTCGCGGAAAAAATCTCTATGAGTTTTGGGGTGATAAAGTCACCGAACATTTGAATGCCGAACTCTCTTCTCTGAAAAAGCCGGTTTTGGTTAATCTGGCATCCAACGAATATTGGTCTGTTGTTAAACCTGCAAATTTACAGGCTGAAATCATCACCCCCATTTTTAAAGACCAAAAGAATGACCAATACAAAATCATCAGTTTCTTCGCCAAAAAAGCGCGCGGCATGATGAGTGCATTTATGATAAAAAACCAAATCAATAAAGTGAATGATTTAAAGGAATTTAATGCCGATGGTTACGAATTTAATGCAAAAATGTCGAAGGGAAATGAATGGGTGTTTACGCGGGAA
>CAZICR010000399.1:0-3332 GCA_964537795.1 uncultured Cellvibrionaceae bacterium
GGATTTTAATATAGATGCCGCACAACAATTTAATAGTAAGACTGGTGCGTTTATAAAAGTTAAAAGTGGTTTTGGCTTGATTGTTGAGGGTAAACCTGATGGTGCGGCAAAAGGTGAATTACTTATTGCTATTAGAGGAACTGATTTAGCCGCTGATTGGATTACTGATGCAAACATAGGAATTCAAACTTGTGAAAGTAATTCATTTGTTCATGCTGGATTTAATCGTGTATTTAAAGAATTTAAACCATTTCTTGAACAGTATTTTGCTGAATATTTAGTTAAAAATAATAGACGTCCTGCAATGGTGCATTGTGTTGGGCACAGTTTAGGCGGAGCAGTTGCTGGTTTAACAGCAGACTGGGTTAATCACAATAACCATGGTGATGTAAAGTTATATACTTATGGCAGTCCGAGAATTGGTTATAATTCTTTCGCAAAAAAATTAACTGGCAGTTTAAAGTCAGATAATATTTATCGGGTTCATCACGAGAATGATTTTGTAAGTTTGGTCCCCCTGTGGCCATTTGTTCATGTGCCCCAACCCGGTCCAAGTTATATAATTAAAAATAGCCCCTATAACACTTTTGCTGCACATAAACTTGCCAATTATGCAACTTCAATAAGAGATAGAAATTGGGAAGATTTGGCGAGCTACCCTTATTTGGTAAATATAGAAGCTGGTGACAGTGATATTCTTCGGTGGTTAAAAACTGCAGGACACATAGGGTTAACTATGTCAGGCCTTAAATATTTGGGTATGGCAATTGGTTATATTTTAAAAGCAGCAGGCGTGGTGGTGGAGCTTGGGTTAATTCTTGGTATCACGGTATTGGATTTGCTTTCATATGCGTTAGAGAAAGCTGTTAAAATTTCCAAAGAAATCGCAGGTTGGGTAGAAATGCTATTAAGGAAAATACTGACTATGGTTGGTATTGTAGTGAAAACAGTAAACGTTACAGTTTACTTTATTCGTTGGGTTTTTCAGCTTTTGAATAACAGTCTCAGAACAATTGTCACTGCCAGTTTGAATGAGGCTAAGTAAAACCTGTCTGGTTTCAATGATAATGTTGTTGAATTTTCTATTGCTAATATGACAGGGATTGTCGTGAATGCGTTAATCAACTTCTCTGCAAGACTTTCTGATTTTTTTAATAAAGTTGTATTAGGTATGAAAATTTTTTATTGGATATTACTGGCAGGTTTGCTCCTTTTGCCGACATTCAGCGTGCAGGCTGGTTTTTTGGATATGCCTGAAATTGAAGAGGTTCCCGAGTTTGAGCAGGAAACCAAACTTCTTGATATGGATATCCCCAGTGTGCGTGAAAGAGATCCTGATCCAGAGTCTGGCCCTCGATTGAATGTAAAAGAATTCCGTTTGCAAGGTATAGTTGAATATCCTGAATTAGGTATTACGCGTGCAGCACTTGTAAAATTAGTTGAGTCGATTCGATTCGATATGATGCAAGAAGGCAAGCAACTTGACTCGGGATATACGATTAAAGAATTGAGTGAATTGTCGGATTTAATTGCTGAGATTGAATCTGAAACAAAAGACAAGCACGTTTCAACATTGGAAGTACAACGGCTGGTGTTTTTAATCCGTGAGCAAAGGCGTGCGCGTGGCGTGACGCTCGGTATGATTGAAAACGTTGCTGATGTTATTACCAACTTTTATCGAGAAAAAGGTTTTATTCTTGCCAAAGCTTATTTGCCGGAACAAAAAGTTCGCGATGGTGTTGTTGTGTTGACATTATTATTAGGTGAGTTGGGTGAGGTTGAAGCACAAAATAATAAACGTTATTCGGATAGATCAATCAAGCGTTATTTTAAAAATGATCTTGGAAAACCCGTTACTGCTGAAAGAATGGAAGAAAAACTTTACCTGGTTAATGATTTGCCTGGTCTTAATGTTCAGGGCTATTTTGAACCCGGAAGTCAGGTGGGCGATAGCAGGCTGAATGTCAATGTTTTGAATGAGGATTTGATCTCTTCCAATGTTCGTGTCGACAATCACGGTTCTTCAAAAAGCGGTGAATATAGAGCCTACGCGGATGTGTTAATTCACAATCCAACGACACTACAAGATGAGTTACATCTAGGGGTTTTATATTCTCAGGATCCAGGAAGCTCCACTTATGGATCTTTTCGATACAACACAAATATTATTAGCCCTAGAACCCGGGCTACGGCAGCGATTTCGAAGAATAGCTATGTGCTGGGGCGAGCAAATACAGGTGTGTCGGTTGACATAGAGGGTGAGTCAGAAGTCGTTGAGGCAGGGCTGAGTTATGCATTGCGTCGATCAAGAGCAAGAAACCATTCTGTTTCTTTTAGCATGCAAAATATTGATACCGTATTGAGTTTGTTAATCGGAAGTAACGCCTCTGGTGTTGAGCCACCGCCATTCAATTTGGAGACCTCAGTTGATAACCTGGCATTGGGTTACAACTTCGATATATTGAATGAAAAGTCTCGTGTTTTACACCAGGGTGGTTTGACATTGGTGGGTGCTAAATTAGATGAGCTTGGGCAGGTATCAGGCATTGATTCAGTAGAAAATACCTACTCGCTTAATTTTAACTACACTATGTTAACTTTTTTAAAATTTCCTTTTACTCAATCAGAAACGCGTTTTTTATTTCGAATAGTTGGGCAATATGCTGATGATCCTTTGTCTTCAGTTAATCAATTGAGTCTTGCTGGTCCTAATATGGTGAGAGGATATACTGTCGATAAATTTTACGCTGATTCAGGAATATATCTTGGTACTGATTGGATTTTCAGTGATTTATTTGGGAAGCGTGTAAGTGAATATATTCAGCCATATCTTTTAGCTGATTTTGGGCACGGAGAGCTAATTCCCAAGTTGGTTTACGATACCAAAACAAAAGCAACGCTTTCTGATGTGGGCCTTGGTTTTAAGCTTAAATTTGGCCGTAACACTCGTGGAAGCTTGGCAGTTATTGCGCCTATGACTAATAAAATAACATCCATAGATGGTGAAGAAGAAGATGCTGAAGATGTGAAAATTTATTTTGATTTGCAGAGTAGTTTTTAAGAAATATTTAAGGTTTGTGACGCCAAAATGTGCACTGATTCTTTTTTTATGTAAAAAGCAGGGTTGTCACTGGTTTGATTCTGTGAAATACGTTAGGATCCTAAGGCTCGACAGAATCGAGAGGCTTGACCGATGTTCCGCCTTAGAAACTTAAGGCGCCGTTGAACTGAATTTTTTAACGTCCAATAGGAGACAAAAATGGCAATATATATTGAATGGGAAGGCATAAAAGGAAACGTAACAGCAGATGGATACAAAGATCACCTCTCTG
>CAZICR010000400.1:0-3330 GCA_964537795.1 uncultured Cellvibrionaceae bacterium
CCGACAGGTCGTCCTGTTGGTGTTATTACGACAGTGGTCGTCCACTGAAGATTTTATTTCCCTCACTCTGGCCCTCTCCCAGAGGGAGAGGGGATTTGTTCCCCACTTTGGAAAAGGGGGGTTAGGGGGGATTTAAATTGTTAATACATTTCACCATTTAAAATCCCTCCCCCGCCTCCCTTTTTCAAAGTGAGGAGCCAATTCCCTTTTCAAAGGGAATTGATGTTCCCTCTCCCTTTGGGAGAGGGCCAGGGTGAGGGCTAATTCCAAACAATCACCTCAATCGGTGTCGGGTTGTAACCATTACAAGGATTATTTAACTGCGGACAATTGGAAATCAACATGACTATATCCATCTCCGCTTTTAATTCAACATATTTTCCCGGCGCAGAAATACCGTCCGCAAAAGTTAATCCACCTTGGGGTGTTACCGGTACATTCATAAAGAAATTAATGTTGTGAGTGATATCGCGTTTACTGATACCAAACTCAGGATGTTCGGCGATTGCCAGCATCCAACTATCGCGACAAGCATGCATGCAACGTTTTTCCAAACTGTAACGCACGGTATTACTTTCGGTTGCGCAAGCGCCGCCGAGCGTGTCATGGCGGCCGCAAGTATCGGCGACAATTGTTAATAAAGTATTTTGCGCGTTGGATACCAATTCTGTACCCGCTGTTAGATATAAATTTCCCTGATGACGAATGGTATCCATAGCACTGTAACGTTCGCTGGGATCTTTAGCGTTGTAAAACAACACATCCGCTGCTTGGTTGCCTTCCAGGTCAACTATACGAAAGGTTTGGCCTTGTTTGATTTCTTTTAAAAAATAATCACCTGCTGCAACGGTAAAACGTGCGCTGGAGTTTTCAAGTTTTAATTGGCTTTCAATGAGTGGCATAACACACCTGCTTATTTGGCGGCGAGATAATAAAGTTGATTGTTGAGAAAACCGCGCTGATTTTCCGGACGGAAATTTTTGCAGTAGTCATCATCACTCACCGGATCGGCCTCACCCAAATCGATCTGAACGGGTTTGAATGGATAATCTTTTTCGGTGTTGAGCGGATGTGGACAGGCGTGCATTAACACCAGTGTATCCATTTCAAAACGCAAGGTGACGCTATTACCGGCTGCTTGAACATTTTTATCCAGCGAAATATTACCGACATCATCCGCAATCACTTTGCTAAACCAATTGATATTGGCTGCCATATCGGCGCGGCCTAAACCGTATTTAGCTAATTCAACTAAAAATGCATCGTAACCATTTTGCAGCCACTGATTGCGATCTTGTTGATAGTTTCTTTTTCCCCAGCGCGCAGCAACTTGATCAGCATTGCTATTACCGCAAATGGTGTCGTGCCAACAGCCATCTTGATTTTTGGAATGTTCATCAACAATCGACGCAAAAATGCGGCCCATATCCGAATACAAACAATTGCCTTTTTGCAATTTAAATGTGTGTTGGCATTTCAGTGTGTCAGGTGCGTTGTAGCGTTCCAACAAATTGCGTGGATTGTAAAACAGCATGGCCAGATTGGCGCCGCCTTCTATGTCGGTAACTTTCATCAAACTGCCGCGACGCATTTCCAGTGACCAGTGGCCATTTCCGGGAATTTGCGTGCTGTAAATAATACGACTCATAAACTGAGTTCCTGTTCTCTGTTCATAATGGATTCAATTGCTGTCGGCAATTTAGTGCGAGATTCGCCCAATGCCAAATCATAGGTAATTCCAGCACCATAAGCATTGGGCGATTGTGGATCGTGACGTAATTTATCAAACACCCACAAGCGTGTGCCCAAATAAAATCCTTCACTTAAATCATGGGTGACCATAAATACAGTGAGTTGATGTTCTTTCCACAAGCGTAAAATTAATTGATGCATATCTGCGCGTATACCTGGATCAAGCGCGCCGAAAGGTTCATCCAATAATAAAACGCGTGGCTGACGAATTAATGCCTGAGCTATGGCAAGACGCTGTCTCATACCACCGGATAATTCATGTGGATATTTTTTTAGAGCTTGCGATAAGCCAACAGAATCCAATAAATGCTTGGCCTTTTCTTCGACAGCCTTTTTTGATCGTCCAAACAGTTTTCCGAGTAAAGGTGATTGTTCAAATTCACAGGCGATAATCACGTTGCTTAATACATTTAAATGCGGAAATACAGAATATTGTTGAAACACAATACCGCGTGATTGATCAGGTTCTGATGGAATGGATTTGCCATCCAGGAGCAATTCGCCCGATGTCGGCGTTTCCATTCCCAATAACATTTTTAAAAATGTACTTTTGCCGCAACCTGAAGTGCCCAGTAGTGTTACAAATTCACCGGCTTTTACGCTGACGTTGATGCGTTCAAGAACCACATTATCGCCATATTTTTTCCAGAGATTTTTTGCTTGAATAAACGGGGTCTTGGAAAATGAAGTGTCAACCATTATTTGTTCCCTTCTTGGTGATTCCATGCGAAACATTTTCTACTGAATAATGCCAACAACTGGTCGATCACAAATGCCAGAATGGTAATCCAGGCGACGTAAGGTAAAATCACATCCATCGACATGTAACGGCGAACTAAAAATATCCGATAACCCAATCCGTCTGTTGATGCTATAGCTTCAGCAGCAATTAAAAATAGCCAGCCTGCACCCAGTGATAATCGAACGGCTGAAATTAAATTCGGCATTAACTGCGGAATGTAGACTCTTAGTAATACTTGCCATGTTGATGCACCCAGTGTCTGCGCTTTGATAATTTGTTCACGCGGAATCTTTTGTGCAGCTTGTTGAATATCGCGTGCAATAAAAGGAGCAACGCCAATAATAATTAATGCAACTTTGGATAATTCACCCAATCCAAACACAATAAATAAAACGGGTAAAAGTGCCATAGGTGGAATGAGTGAGATCACCGTCATAAAGGGCGACATAGGTGCGTTAAACAAAGGCAAGCTGCCGCTGATCAAACCGTAGATAAACCCAATCAACGCGGCTATGAAAATTCCGGTTAACAGCCTTTGCAAACTGCTGAGTGTGTCTTGCCAAAAAAGATATTCACCAGTTCGCTTACTGGGTTCCAATGCAAGAGTATTAATGGCTTCACCCATTTGCATAAAACTGGGCAATAATTTGTCTTTGGCGTTTTCCGCCAGACGTGCATCAGATGCAAAAACATAAACAAAAAATAAAATAATAAATGGCAGCAACGCCAAAAATATTTTGGTGGGTTTTGTTGGTGTTAGGTTTAGTAGTCGTTTCATCGTGATTTGATTTTTTGTTGATTTGCATTGGCTTTTCACCCCCTCCTAACCTCCCCCT
>CAZICR010000401.1:0-3330 GCA_964537795.1 uncultured Cellvibrionaceae bacterium
TACAAACCAATCAATATAAAGTGCTGATGATTTTTATTGGCGCCAATGATACCTGGGATATTGTAATCAACGGTCGTTATACCAGCTTCGGAAATCCTAAATGGATTGAAGTTTATAGCGAACGAGTAGAAAAAATTATTTTAACCGCCAAAGCATTCAATGTTCGTCTGATCTGGTTTGGTGCCCCACCAATGGGCCGCGAAAAAATGGTAGATCGGGTGCCGGCTCTGAATCAAATATTTGAATCGAATGCCGCAAAATATCCTGGCGTCGCACGTTATGTGCCTACAGCCGATGTTCTGAGCAATGATGGCAAAACCTTTAGCAAATTTATTGATTTGCCTGAACGTGGAAAAGTGTTGGTGCGCTCGGATGATGGCGTGCATTTTACTGCTAATGGCCAGCGCCTTCTGGCAAAACTTGCGCTGTCGCAATTGGTGTTGCGTCCTATTGATAAGAAAGCACAACAACATCAAAAAACAGCAGCAGTGCAAAATGAACCATTGTCTATTGCAAAAGTAACCGTAATCGCTAACAGTTCATCCGCGCAAAATTCATCAGCTGCAATCAAACCTGAACTGAATACCGATGAACAGAAAACTCCGGAGAATAAACAGTGATTTTCCCGAGCTGCTGGCACAAGACAATCCGCAATCTTTTTTTAATGCTTTCTATTTTTTTAACACAGACTGCAATTGCACAAATTAAATTTGTTGAAATTGAAGATTTTGAAGATCCCAACGCGAAAAATTTATGGCAGGCCTTTCGCGATTTGGAAACAGGTGTGCGCACCGAACCATTACGTATAATTCAATTGGGTGATTCACACACAGCCGGAGATTATTTAACTGAACGTTTGCGCAATCAGTTACAAACCCGTTATGGCAATGCAGGTATTGGATGGTTGACGCCGGGTTATGTCACCAATCAGCGTTCTGCACAAGCCAGCTTAAGAGGTTTGGGTAAATGGCAAATGAATGACAGTAAAATGCCGAAACCCAATCAACGTTTTCCTCTTGGTGGTTTGTTTAATACATCTGGTGGTGCATCGATAATGGACATCAAATCCAAATTTGATTTACCCGGGGGTTCATGGCAGCTCAGCATCTGGCATAAAGACAGTAATACACCTTGGAAAATCGCATTGCCATCAGGAAAACTTTATAAAATGGCACCGCAAGACCATGTCGATGGTGAATGGAATTTAAGTAATATCGCGGTGAATTCGGCCAATGCTGCAAGCTTGCGTTTATTAGCTCCCAATGGTGGCAGTCTTGGTGGTGTTGCGCTGGATAGAATGTCGCCAGGCATAACGTTGGATGCCATGGGCGTCAACGGCGCCAAAACATCCCTCATCAATCGATGGGATCAGGTCAGCGTGCAAAAACAATTAATCTGGCGAAAACCTCAATTAATTATTTTGGCTTATGGAACCAATGAAGCATTTGAAATGGACATTGCAGATTACGCACAACAATTGCGCGACGCTGTGCGTTTGATAAAAAAATCGGTACCTGAAGCATCCATTTTAATTGTCGGCGCACCTGCATCGGCAAAAAACCGTTCACCCAATTCACGTGCCGGTTGTCGCTTACCTTTACCGCCAAATTTAATTCAGGTCATGAATATTCAACGCCGTATTGCCAAACAAGAGCGCACCCTTTATTGGGATTGGGCAGCAATTATGGGCGGAAAATGCGGCGCTTCATCTTGGGCAAATTCTCGCCCGGCCTTGATGAGAAAAGATTTTATTCACTTTTCCGCAGAGGGTTATGTTGCAACTGCGGATTCACTGTTTAAAGCCATCAATAAGAAAGTAGAATCGCCGGACTAATCCAACTTTTTCATTTGGACGCGTCAATATTTTCATTTGGACGGATTAAAATTTACACTTGGACACTTTCGGCAATTTTTTTTCGCCCCCAACGGTCTCCTAAATACCCGAATCATCATGACCCAATCTCACTACACTCTTCCCGTTATCGGCATTATCCATTCTTGCTTCAAAGAAAAATTCGGCATTCCCCGCCAGCCGGGATTGGTGCCGTCGGCAAAAGCGCAGCTTGAGTTATTGAAGCCCTTTAACGATCCATTAGTGGTTGAAGGTTTGGAAGTTGTGAGTCATCTGTGGATTCAATTTGTGTTTCATGCGAATGAAGTTGAGGGATGGAAACCTAAAGTCCGTCCGCCAAGGTTGGGGGGCAATCAATCTCTTGGTGTGTTCGCGACCAGATCGCCCTTTCGCCCTGCGCCTATTGGTTTGTCAGTGGTGAAACTGGAGTCCATCGAAATCGGCAAGCATTCGCTTGTGTTGCATTTGGGTGGAGTTGATTTGCTGGATGGAACCCCGGTATTGGACATCAAACCCTACGTACCTTATGTGGACATTGTGGCTGATGCGATGAACCCGGTTGCCGCTGAGTCACCAGAGTTGATCAAAGTCTATGTTCCGGATTCGCTGCAAAATTTTTGTCGTGAATACACATCAATAACCCGGCTGCCATTGCTGGATTTAATCGAGCAAGTGCTACAGCAAAATCCCAAGCCAGCCTATCAAGAACCAGATCCAAGCCGTGTTTATGGCATGAAACTCTATGACTTGGATGTTCGCTGGCGCTACTTGAAACCTGACGAGATTCTTCTGGATTCCATCTCTAAAAACCCTTGTTAATGGTATGATGCGCGCCATTTTCAGGGCTCACTGCCCTTGCCATCCGTTTGGATGTTGCCGCGAATTTCCCACCTTCAGGAGCTTCCCATGAGCAAAACCTCGTTAGACAAAAGCAAAATCAAATTTTTGTTATTGGAGGGTGTGCATCAGTCTGCTGTTAACACACTTAACCAACAGGGCTACACCAATATCGAATATTTAAAAACGGCATTGGATGAAGATGCGTTAATTGAAAAAATTCAGGATGCACATTTCGTCGGTTTGCGCTCACGCACTCAACTAACCCGCCGTGTATTTGAAAATGCGCCCAAATTAATTGCTGCCGGATGTTTTTGTATTGGCACCAATCAAGTGGATTTAAAAGCGGCGCAAGAACATGGTGTTGCGGTTTTTAATGCGCCTTTTTCCAATACCCGTTCAGTTGCCGAATTAGTCATTGCGGAAGCAATTTTATTGTTGCGAAATATTCCGCAAAAAAATGCGGTCTGTCATCGCGGTGGTTGGGATAAATCGGCTATAGGTTCTTACGAAATTCGCGGCAAAACCTTAGGTTTAATTGGTTACGGTTCGATTGGTAGCCAAACCAGTGTGCTCGCCGAAGGCTTGGGCATGAAAGTGCAATTTTTTGATGTGGTCACCAAATTGCCTTTGGGTAATGC
>CAZICR010000402.1:0-3327 GCA_964537795.1 uncultured Cellvibrionaceae bacterium
AAGCTGATTGCCTTTGCCCGTCGCGAAAAAATCTCCCTGATTCCGCGTACGGCAGGCACCTCGCTGGCCGGACAGGTCGTGGGCAGCGGTCTGGTGGTTGATGTGTCCAAGTACATGAATAAGATTCTGGAAATTAATGTAGAAGAAAAATGGGTGCGTGTGCAGTGTGGTGTGGTGAAGGATCAACTCAATGCCGCGATTAAACCTCATGGACTTTTTTTTGCGCCGGAACTTTCAACCAGTAATCGCGCCACCATTGGTGGCATGATTAATACTGATGCATCAGGACAAGGTTCTTGTCGTTATGGAAAAACACGCGATCATGTTCTCGAATTAAAAACAGTGCTGTTGGATGGCAGTGAATGGGTTTCACATTCGATTGCAGATGAAACGCTTGCGGAAATTAAATCGCAGGATAATTTAATCGGCAACATCCACCGCGAAATCGATTCCATTCAAAAACAACACAAAGATTTAATTCAGGCAAAATTCCCCAAATTAAACCGTTGTTTGACCGGTTACGATTTGGCGCATATTCGCGATGAACAAAATCGTTTTAATCTGAATAACATTTTATGTGGCAGTGAAGGTACTTTAGGTTTTATTACTGAAGCCAAAATCAATTTATTGTCCATTCCGAAAGTCAGTGCATTGATCAGTGTGAATTATCGCGATTTTAATGCAGCACTGCGCGATGCGACCGAGTTAATGAAGGCCAATCCGACTTCCATCGAAACGGTCGATTCGAAAGTATTGAATCTGGCGATGAATGACAGTGTTTGGCACAGTGTTGCCGAATTTTTTCCAGCACCTGCCTCCGGCGAAAAAATTCAGGGAATCAATTTGGTTGAATACACAGCGGATAGTGATGAAACTCTGCGTGCCGATATCAAAAAATTAACGGATGCATTGGATCAAACAAATGTCAGTGAAAAAGGCCGTATCAATTACTCCATTGCTTGGGGTAGTGATGCAGTTAATAAAATTTGGGGCATGCGTAAAAAAGCCGTGGGCTTGTTAGGCAATGTTGAAGGTGAAATTCGTCCTGTACCTTTTGTAGAAGATACTGCTGTGCCACCGGAAAATCTTGCCGATTTTATTTTGGAATTTCGACAAGTGCTGGATGAATATAAACTCACCTACGGCATGTTTGGTCATGTGGATGCGGGGGTGTTACACGTTCGCCCTGCACTCAATATGAAAGATCCCGAACAAGAAAAAATGGTGCGGATTATTACTGACAGGGTAGTTGCCCTCACGCAAAAATATAATGGACTTTTGTGGGGTGAACATGGCAAAGGTGTGCGTTCGGAATATGCTCCTGCATTTTTTGGTGAGCTTTACCCTCAAATTCAAAAAATTAAAGCGGTGTTTGATCCGCGCAATCAATTAAATCCTGGGAAAATTGCGACACCTGCCGCGAATATTTCTTTATTAAAAATTGACGAAGTGGCAACACGTGGACAAACCGATCGAAAAATTCCCGTGCAGGTTTGGGAAAATTATCAGGAAGCTGTACATTGCAATGGCAATGGGCTTTGCTACAACTGGAACCCCAACGATGCCATGTGCCCTTCCTGGAAGGCGACGCGTGAACGAACCCATTCACCCAAAGGTCGGGCATCATTGATGCGCGAGTGGTTGAAACAGTTAAGTGATCGTGGAGTTAATCCTCTCGACGAATCGCAAAAAATAAAAAACGCCTCTTTTGTTCTCGGTTTGCCAAGTCGCATCAGTAATACATTGAAAAAACGTCGTGGTGAATATGATTTTTCACATGAAGTGAATCGGTCCATGCAAGCTTGTCTGGCTTGTAAATCCTGCGTCGGGCAATGTCCGATTAAAGTGGATGTGCCGGACTTTCGTGCAAAATTTTTGGAGCTTTATTACGGACGTTATCTGCGTCCGATAAAAGATTATTTTGTTGCTAGCTTGGAAACTATTTTGCCCTGGATTGCCAAAGCGCCCTGGTTGTATAACGGCATGATGAAACCTCAATGGGTTAAAAAAATCATGGCGCGTTATGTGGGAATGGTGGACAGTCCTTTATTGACAGCTATCAATTTACAAAAAGCAGTAAAAAAATTATCTATTCCCTATGCCAGTTTGGAAGTCATTGCTCGATTGAGTGAAGATGAAAAATCACGCGCAGTCATTTTGGTTCAGGATGCATTTACCAGTTATTTTGAAACGCAACTGGTTGTTGATATTTTAACTTTCCTGAAGAAAATGAATTTTGTTCCCTTGATTGCGTCTTTCAAGCCCAACGGCAAAGCTTTACATGTGCATGGATTTTTGCACAGGTTTAATCAAACAGTTGATGCCAATGCAACCTATTTGAATGGTTTGGCGAGCGCGGGCATTCCGATGATCGGTGTTGATCCTGCCATGACATTAACCTATCGTGCGGAGTACAAAAAAATACTGGGCGATATGGCGCCAAAAGTAATGTTGATTCAGGAATGGTTAGTCAAGCACAGTTTGCACCTACAACAGCAAATAAAATTGTCTAATCCAATAGAATTCTTTTTGCTGGCACATTGTACAGAAAAGACCTATGCGGTGAATTCAACAAAGGAGTGGCAACAGGTTTTTAGTTCTGTCGGGCATAAATTATCAGTGATAGAAACCGGTTGTTGCGGTATGTCAGGCACCTTTGGTCATGAAACGGAAAATTTTGAAACATCAAAAACACTTTATGCAATGTCTTGGCAAAAAGCCCTGGCCGGAGATAAACCAGTCAATCGATTTACGGCAACAGGGTATTCTTGTCGCAGTCAGGTTAAACGTCTAGAAAAACGTGAGCTACCACATCCACTTCAAATTTTATTACAACAGATTAGTGAATAATGATTATGAAAATACTGTCATCTCTTTTCGGTAAAAAAACCAAACCTCAAATTGTTAAAGAAGTCGCTCCGGTGGTGGTTGCGGTAAAGCCGCCCAAGCCTGTGATTACGCTGGACGAAGTCAACCAGGCGGGGGATGAACTGACTTTATTAAAACTAGCCAGTGATGGTGCTACTACACAAGTGCGGCAAGCAGCCGCTGACAAAATTCATTCGCGTGAAATTTTGGAATCTTTATCAAAAGTTGCAAAACAAAAAGATAAAAATGTTTTCAAAATAGTCAAAACCAAATTGGACGCATTTAAAGCGATTGATCAGCAGCAAGCAGAAATGGAGCAGTTTGCCAAACGTATCAGTGAAAAGATGGAAAAGCATTCACATCTTGAAGCCGATATTATGTTTAAGGCCAAGTTGTCGGTATTGCAACAGGAGTGGCAGCAAGTCAAGTCTGCCAGTGATACTACGCGGCTGGCTTATG
>CAZICR010000403.1:0-2182 GCA_964537795.1 uncultured Cellvibrionaceae bacterium
AATATTGTTCTTCCATTCCGGAAATTCATCGCCTGTATAAAAAATAAATCCGGCAACTGCGATGGAGGGAACCCAATAAAACAGCGGCTGCTCCATTCCGGCTTTGGTTAGCAATCCATCACCAATTTTTCCACCACCATAATTTTCACCGTAAGTAATCACTGGCCAGCCATAATTTTTTCCAGCAAGATCCAGATTAATTTCATCGCCACCTTGCGGGCCATGTTCGCCAGTCCATAATTCACCGGTAACAGGATGTAACGCCGCTCCTTGCACATTACGATGGCCATAAGACCAGATCTCAGGCAACGCGTTCGGCGTATTGATAAAAGGATTATCTTTTGGTACAGAACCGTCAGCATTAATTCTGATGACTTTTCCGTTATGGCTATTCAGCGTTTGGGCTTCATCTTTACGTTCACCCCGATCACCCAGAGTGATAAATAAGGTACCATCTTTTCGCCAAATTAAGCGCGAACCAAAATGTAGGCCGCTATCAACTTTTGGTTTTTGGCTAAAGACGCGTGTAACATTTTCCAGACGATTATTTTTTAATGTTGCAGAGCTCACCGCGGTACTGTTACCGCCTTCACCCGGTTCTGCATAACTGAAATAAATTTTATTGCTGGTTGCAAAGTCCGGTGCCAATACCACATCCAATAATCCACCTTGCCCCTTGACTTCAATTTTGGGTAACCCGGCAATCGGTTCACCGATTTTTCCTGATTCAGTCACTATTCGCATGCTGCCTGTACGCTCAGTCACCAGGAAATTCCCATCGGGCATTACTGCTAACCCCCAGGGATTTTGTAAACCCGTGGTAACAGTTTTTATATCCAGTGTGTAACGTTCAGTATTCACCTCAACAGCTTGAGTTGCTGAGGTCAAAACAGCGAAGCCAAGTAAATAGTACGGAAAAAGTTTCATAAGCAATTCCTGCAAATTTTGAAAGCTGGATTCCCACCTTGGCGGGAATGATGATGAAAAATGATTCGTGCAATAGTTTGAAGCCTAAACAGCTAGTCACGTCTCTGCAACTTAAGGAGTGTTAAGTTGATTGTTTTCGCAGGCTTGCTCAACTAGTTGTAAGTAATGCTTTAAGGATTTTTTTTCATGGGTGTCAAAGGTTTGATCCAGCATTCGTAAATACTGGATACGATCCAGACGAAAAGTGCGGTATTCCTTGCGCAGTTGGCACCAGGCGACTAATGTCCAGGTTTTACCCCAAAAAATTAATCCCAAAGGTTCTATGGTGCGCGTTGAATTTTCGTTATCTGCCCGTTGATAATCAATTTCGACTTGTTGATGTGCACGAATAGCGGCGCGCAGAGCTTGGCTATGCGCCGTATAAAAATTTTGCACTTCATCCATTTGCGCCACCAACAAAGGTAAGTTTTCATCGTGATGTCGCAAATTGTCCGGTAACACAGCCAGGATTTTTTGCACGGCTTGTTTGGCGTAGCGCGCCATTTCCTGATCGCCCCAGCCGCTCACCATACGCGCACCCAACAGCAGGGCTTCCACTTCGTGACGATCAAACATCAAAGGCGGTAATTGATAGTGTCGCGACAAGCGATAACCGACACCGGCTTCACCCTCGATAGGAACTCCCGACAGGCTAAGCGATTGCATGTCGCGGTAAATTGTTCGCTCGGAAACCCCCAAGTGATCGCTCAATTGCTTGGCGGTTAATACGGTCCGTCGATTTCTTAACAGGGTAGTGAGTTGAAAAAGTCGTTCGGCACGTAACATGGTCCTACCCCATATGAATTGACCGGATTAATTTACCTGTTTCCACTGACAAAAGCTGTCAGTGCGCGGGTGATTTCTCAATGGATGTGCTACCTTTAAACAACGTTTCCCAGTGCGACAAGGCGAGTCTATGTATAGTTTTTATCCAGAAATAAAACCTTACCAACGTCATATGTTGGCGGTTGATGATATTCACCAACTTTATATCGATGAGTCGGGTAATCCCAACGGGATTCCAGTGTTATTTGTACACGGTGGCCCTGGGGGCGGATGCGGAAAGTATGATCGCCGTTTTTTTGATCCAGAAAAATATCGCATCATTTTGTTTGATCAACGCGGTGCCGGGCGCTCACTCCCACACGCAGAATTGGCCAACAATACCACTCAGGATTTAATCGCCGACATGGAAAAAATTCGTCAGCATCTGGGT
>CAZICR010000403.1:2192-3320 GCA_964537795.1 uncultured Cellvibrionaceae bacterium
TCAATGGGTATTATTTGGTGGATCCTGGGGTTCAACACTGGCTTTGGTTTACGCCGAAACTTATCCAGAGCGTGTTCTGGGCTTAATTCTACGCGGGATTTTTTTGTGTCGTCGCGAAGATCTATTATGGTTTTATCAAGAAGGTGCAAGTCGATTATTTCCTGATTTTTGGGAAGAATTTATTCATCAAATTCCCGAAGATGAGCGCGGCGATATAATTGCCGCCTACTACAAACAACTGACCGGCGAAAATCAAATCCTGCAAATGTCTGCTGCCAAAACTTGGTCAGGTTGGGAAGGAAAAACTGCAACTTTGAAACCTTGTCCCGATTTGGTTGATTCATTTACCGAGCCTCATCGTGCGCTTGCATTAGCCAGAATTGAATCTCACTATTTCGTGAATAATGTATTTCTAAAACCCAATCAAATTTTGCTAGATGCTCACAAGCTTGCTGATATTCCCGGCGTCATTGTGCACGGTCGTTACGATGTCATTTGTCCACTCGATAATGCTTACGCATTGCACAAAGCTTGGCCCAATTCCGAACTCCAAATTATCCGCGAAGCCGGTCACGCTTCCCGCGAACCAGGGATTGTCGATGCGTTAGTTCGTGCGACTGATGACATGGCGAAACGCTTGAATAAGACAGATGATCGATCAGCTTGAGTTGTCATTCCTGCGAAGGCAGGAATTCAAGACAAAAAGTTTGGTATTTCTGGCAAAATCCAATCACTAAATTCCAAATGCAAAACGCGTCTATGTGAAGGTTCAATACTTTTGCTGGATGCATGCAATAAATGCGGGCGCATAATCAAAGCATCGCCGGTGCGGGCCTCACAATAAATACCGGGATTTTGCGCCACTATTTCGTTTATCTTTTCTTGCGATAGCAATCCATATCGGTGACTTCCTGAAATCACTTTCAAACAACCATTGTCTTGCGTGGTGTCATCCAAATGAATTCGAAAGGTTACCATATTTTCCAAAACAGCTAATGGTGGCTGCACATGTAATACACCTTCTTTCAGGCTCCAGTTTTTCCATTCAGGGTGATTAAATTTTTCCAAAACTGAAACCGTCCTATCTTGATGCCAAGTCACATACCAATTAGTGTCGGGTGTTTTGTT
>CAZICR010000404.1:0-3318 GCA_964537795.1 uncultured Cellvibrionaceae bacterium
GCTGCATTGGTAGTCACTGAGTAGTTGGTCATACTGGTTGTCAAAGTCCAGGTTCGCACATTAGTACTGCCGATTCTCAGGGTAATGCTCTCACCACCTGCAGTACCTCTGGCACGTACAACAATAGTTTTACTGCCGCCAGAGGGAGCACTGGAACTACTACCGCCACCGCTACTCCCTGTACCAACAGTGATGTCTGAACTACCACTGCTTTGATAACCTTCGGTTGCCAATACTTGGTAGTTGTGGCTGCCCAAGTTCAAACCTTTGCTTGCCCAAAAATTAACATGGTTTTGAAAAGTAATGGTACCGGAGATATTGCCAAAACCTTTCTTGGGATTTCTTACACTGAAATATTGATAAAAGGTTTGGTTGCCATCAATCGATGGTTGATTAACACGTTGGCAGCGACGCACGTTATAGGTTGCACCATCACTTTGGAAACTACCGTAGTCAGTACCACCTGAACAGCTGGCCGGATTGTATGAACCGTAACTTTCAATAACGTAGTATTCGATCAATGGGCTTCTGGTCCAACCATACAGAGCCAAATAGGTATTTTGACTGTTACTGCCACCATAGTTACCAGAATAGCTAATCACTCTTGAGCTACTGCCCGGATTCCAACCTTTTCCTCCCACCCAGTTATTGGTGTTATTTGTCCACTGTGAGGTGTAGCGTCCGCCCGCTTGCAAGGTCATTGAAGCACTACCCGAGTCTTTCCAGAAGGTGTAATAAAATCCATTATTGGTACCGGTTGAGTTTGAAGTTAAGGTTTGTGCATTGACTCCTGCACACATGGCTGTACCGAAAATTGCGATTAAAATATTTTTAACATTAGTTAATTTCATTATGTAACCTCGATTAATTGAGAATCTCAACTAGAGATGGATTGTGTAATTTGCTCATTTTATTAATTAAAACAATGGAGCGTTTTTTAATGGAACAACATAGAAATACAACCTGGCTGATCGCATACCAAAGCCATTAATTGAGTAGCCTGAAACCGAATAAATGACATTTATGCCGACACTCAACACTACTTGTATACAACCAAGAATGGGATATTGTCAAATTAACTATAAAAATCTTTTAACCTAATCGGTTACATTAAATAATCCGGGGAATTGGCTAATTAGATTGTCACCAATTGATACAAAATTAATTGAGATGGGAATAAATCCAGCGACGAATTTTGGCGTTGTCTTTTGCATGCAAAGAGTCATTTAGCAAAATAATTCGCAGTATTTTTTGTCTTTGTGGGCAGTAAAGAGGAATGATGATGATCCACTGCCAACAAACAATATCGGCAGCTAACTCGCAGTAGAAACGTTGATTTTGGTATTCAATTAACCAGATAGAATTTTTTACACTGATCTGTGATGGCGTTTTTTTCTGATGTTTTTTATTGCTAAAAAAAACAACACTAATGAAATTAGTCCCCAACCAAAATAAAAAACCTGTAAATGATAAATACCATGAGTTGGACAAAAAATAGGGCAGTAAAGCGAAGCAACCAAGGTTAACAAATCCAAGATTCAGGACGAGTTTTAATGTCAGCCAACAGCCGGATGGAGTAACGGTAACTGACGGCAAATCACCTAATTGGTGATCACTGTTTTTTGTGGATTTGAAGTCCGGTATTTTCACGAATAATTCCTACTATCCTTTGTAGTGACTTTTTCTCTGGATCTTCACGACGCATGCACCAGGCATAAATATCCTGATCTTCTTCCGCTAATAAAGCCCAGTAGAATTCCTTATCTGATTGGGAAAGTGCAGGATAAACTTTTTCCAGAAAAGGCATCAAAATCAAATCCAATTCCAGCATGCCGCGGCGACTTGCCCAGACTAAACGTTTTTCATCCACAAGCATTCTCAACCATCAAAAACCAGTCTGCATTCTAGTGATTTCATCTTTAAAAATGAAGCTAAAAGTCATCAAATGCCCAGGTTGTTATTAATTCGGTCACTTTATTGCATTCGGCTCCATGTTTGAATGCGGCATCGGATTAGAAACGCATCCTTATTGTCAAATTACGGGCCTGTTGATTTAGGCTATACCCAATGATTAATTTTTGTAGAATGCTAAACTGCCACTTTATTGTTTTGTGAGGCTTTATGCTGCAATCACCCCAAACACTTTATGGACTAATACAAATCGAAGGACCCGATGCAATTAAATTTTTACAAGGTCAGGTTACCTGCGACGTAACTCAGGTCTCTAACCATAAGGGGCTTTATGGCGCACATTGCAATCCCAAGGGGCGTATATTATTCAGTTTTTATTTATTTAAACGAACCGATAACTGCCTTTGGTTGATTACCCCCTTCCCACAATTACAGCAAGCGCTTAAGGATCTGCAAAAATACAGCGTATTTTCCAAAATAAAAATAAATGATATCTCCGATCTCTTTCCGTTAAAGCTGGTTAAATCAAATCGGGATCACACAAATCTATCAATAGAGCAGCAAATTATTCATCAGCACAGCCAAGGCTTTATCCGCCAAAGATCCAATAATTATTGGGAAATAGCGGGCACACCCGACTTGAGTCACTTACCTCAAGACCTTATTCAGGCAGATACGGAAGAATGGAAATTGCTCGATATCCAGCAGGGAATAGCCCATATTTACCCGGAAACACGAGAGTCATTTACCCCCGAAGAAATTAATTATCCATTAATAGATGCCGTCAGTTTTCGCAAAGGTTGTTACACAGGCCAGGAAATTGTTGCGCGTATGCACTACAAAGGAAAACATAAGCGCCACGCTTACAGATTCCTGGTGAATGCCAGCGAACTACCTTTACCGGGGTCCATTGTTTTATCAGAAACATCCGCTCAAAAAATCGGCGAACTGGTCAGTGCCGAACGAATAAATTCCACTGAAATTGAATGTCTTGCGAGCATTCCGGATGAAGAAAAATTATCGGCTTTATTAGGCATGAATAATGAAAAAATGCAGTTGCTTTCACTTCCATATGCTATACCTGTAACAAAAGCCGAATAAGCTGACCAAGGGTGGGTAGATGAATCCTATTATTGAAAAAGTACGTGACGATATTTTTGCTGCAATTAAATCCGATCGGTTGATATTACCTACGCTGCCCGAAGTTGCATTGAAAGTCAGAGAAGCCGCTGATGATCCTGATGCCAGCATCGATAAATTAGCTAGTGTGATAGGCAACGATGCTGCTTTGAGTGCACGTATTATTCGTGTTGCCAACAGCCCTCTTTTACGCGCCAGCCGGACTATTGAAGATTTACGCACCGCTTTGATGCGCCTCGGTGTTTCCTATACCTGTAACATAGCAAC
>CAZICR010000405.1:0-3313 GCA_964537795.1 uncultured Cellvibrionaceae bacterium
CGTATTTTCGCATTAATGAACGCAACACTGGCCAATTCGAGCGCACATTAATTGTCGCGGACGAAGGCTCGCATGTGAGTTATCTTGAAGGTTGCACTGCACCGCAGCGTGATGAAAATCAGCTGCATGCGGCAGTAGTGGAATTGGTTGCATTGGATCGCGCTGAAATAAAATATTCCACCGTACAAAATTGGTATCCCGGTGACGAAAACGGTAAAGGTGGTATCTACAATTTTGTCACCAAGCGCGGTGTTTGTTTTAACGATGCCAAAATTTCCTGGACTCAAGTGGAGACGGGTTCCGCTGTTACCTGGAAATATCCGAGTTGTATTTTGCGCGGTGATAACAGTGTCGGCGAATTTTATTCAGTTGCACTCACCAATCATTATCAACAAGCTGATACCGGAACCAAAATGATTCATATCGGCAAAAATACCCGTTCGACGATTATTTCCAAAGGTATTTCAGCGGGTAAAAGCTCCAATGCTTATCGTGGATTGGTGCGAATGAATCCGGGTGCAGAAGGCGCGCGGAATTACACGCAATGTGATTCTTTGTTGATTGGGGACAAATGTGGTGCGCATACTTTTCCCTACATCGAAAGTAAAAATCCATCGGCTGTGATTGAACACGAAGCCACAACATCAAAAGTGAGCGACGATCAATTGTTTTTGTGTCAGCAGCGCGGGTTGGATGCAGAAAAAGCTGTATCCATGATAGTGAATGGTTTTTGTCGCGAAGTATTTAAAGAGTTGCCTATGGAATTTGCGGTGGAAGCCGGCAAATTATTGGAAGTGAGCCTTGAAGGTTCTGTTGGTTAATTAGTTCGAGCAAAATTTATGTTAAGCATTACCGATTTACATGCAAAAGTTGAAGACAAAGATATTTTGAAAGGATTAAACCTGAACGTTAATCCTGGCGAAATTCACGCAATTATGGGGCCTAATGGTTCAGGTAAAAGTACATTGGGTTATGTACTCTCGGGTCGTGATGGTTATGAAGTCACTCAAGGCAGTGTTGAGTTTTCAGGAAAAAATTTACTGGATCTGGCAATTGAAGAGCGTGCGCACGAAGGATTATTTTTGGCGTTTCAATATCCTGTAGAAATTCCGGGCGTGAGCAACATGGAATTTTTAAAAGCATCGGTCGACGCCAAACGAAAACATATTGGTTTGCCAGAATTGTCTGCGATTGAATTTATGAAACTTGCGCGTGAATCCAGTAAGCGGGTTAATTTGGATGCGGCTTTTTTAAAGCGAGGCGTTAATGAAGGTTTTTCTGGTGGTGAAAAGAAACGCAACGAAATTATGCAAATGATGTTGCTGGAGCCCAAACTCTGCATTCTTGATGAAACTGATTCAGGTTTGGATATCGACGCTTTGCAGGTGGTTGCCAAAGGTGTCAATGAAATGCGCTCGCCGGATCGAAGTTTTATAGTGGTGACTCACTATCAGCGTTTGCTGGATTTTATTGTGCCTGATTTTGTGCACGTATTGTCAGGTGGTCGAATTGTCAAAACCGGTGGGAAGGAATTAGCCTTGGAGCTTGAAGAAAAAGGTTATGCCTGGCTGGAAGAGGCTGTTTGATTTATGAGCCAATTTCAACAACACGCAGTCATGCTTGCCAAGCAACAAACCAATCTGAATTGGTTGGATGGGTTTCGTGCACAAGCTGTTGATCAATGGGAAAAGGTGCTCTGGCCGACGAAAAAAACTGAAGCCTGGATGTATACCCCCTTAACAGATTTGCAAAAAAATACAGGTTTAGATTGGGCAAAAAATGATTCAGCGTTTCAATCGATAAATGATTTGATGTCGATTGATGCAATTCGTTTGGTATTTGTGAATGGAATCTTTGATGCAAGTGCATCCAGTGAGTTACCTGCTGAAATTGTCCGTTTTTCACAAGCATCAACGGATCAGCAAAAAATTATCAAACAACATTTGGGCAGTGTGATTGAAGGCGATAAGCATTTATTTTCCGGTCTTAATAATGCATGGCTGGATGAGGGTGTATTAATTCATTTAAAAGCGGGACAGCAATTAACGAGGCCGGTTTATCTGGTGCAAGTTTCACAAGGTGTGGTTTCACATGCGATCAATCATCGGTTATTGGTCGTACTCGAAAAAAACAGTCGAGCTGAAATTATTGAACATTTTATGTCGACTGAAGAAAAACAATCGCATTTTGTGAATGCAGTGACCGAGATTGTGTTACAGGATAACGCCTGCTTACATCATTACAATTTGCATCTCGAAGACGAGCAGCAGCAACATATCGGTGCTGTGCATGTAAATTTGGGACGCAACAGCCAATTTCGCGCCTTTACATTAGCCTTGGGCAGTCAGCTGACGCGTATTGATTACCAGTGCCATCATCGTGGAGAAGGTGCTGAGTTGGATTTGCAAGGTATATATTTGCCACGCAATCAACAATTGGTGGATTACCATACCAATATTCAACACTGGGTTCCGCATTGCACCAGCAATGAAATTTTTCGCGGCATTATCAGTGATCAAGCGAAAGCAGTGTTTAATGGTCGCATTCATATTCATCCACAAGCGCAAAAAACGCTGGCTGAATTAAGTAACAAAAATTTGCTCACATCCAACAAAGCTGAAATTAATACCAAACCGGAATTGGAAATTTATGCGGATGATGTTAAGTGTGCGCATGGTGCAACAGTAAGCCAATTGAATGCCAACGCACTTTATTATTTGCAAAGCCGTGGTGTTTCGCGTGCTGATGCGCAAGTGATGATGAGTTTTGGTTTTATCAATGAATTGTTGCAAGCGGTTGAGCAAGAGGCAGTTCGCCATTATTTATCACCCAAACTTGCCAAATTGTTTGGCCGTGATCCGGTGTTGGATGAGGTTGAATCCTGATGAATGCATTTAATTCCGGTAAACCATTTGATGTCGAAAAAATCCGCGCCGATTTTCCAATTTTGCATCAACAGGTTAACGGACAGCCACTGGTGTATTTGGATAACGCTGCCACTACGCAAAAACCCAATTGCGTGATTGATGCGATTGCAGATTATTATCGTCAGGATAACAGTAATGTGCATCGAGGTGCACATACTTTGGCTGATAGAGCGACAGTCAAATTTGAAGCGGCACGTGACAAGGTTGCGCAGTTTTTAAATGCCCCGTCATCCAAACAAATTATTTGGACGCGTGGTACTACGGAGAGTATTAATTTGGTTGCGACTTGCTGGGGACGAATTCATTTGCAGCCGGGCGATCGCATTTTAGTGTCAGCAATGGAACATCATTCGAATATTGTGCCGTGGCAGATGGCCTGCGCGACT
>CAZICR010000406.1:0-3304 GCA_964537795.1 uncultured Cellvibrionaceae bacterium
GCACTGGAATCGTTTTTTTCGTCAGTTCCATTTATTGCAACAGTGGAGCCCTGCGAATTGGTTGGAAATTAAAAACCTGTTGCATTTGGGATTACCAATAGGCATCGCCCTTTTTGTTGAAGTCAGCATGTTTTGCATGATCGCATTATTTTTAGCGCCACTCGGAGCAACAACAGTTGCTGCACATCAAATTGTATTAAATGCTATTTCAGTTCTGTTTATGCTGCCCCTGAGTTTGGGCATGGCGCTTACATTACGCATCAGTTATTTAATCGGCGCGGAGCAAACGGAAACAGCGAGATCACTTTCACGCAGCTCACTGCTACTGGCCTTATTACTGGCCTGTTTTAATGCACCGATTTTATTTTTTGGCCGCGATTTAATTGCCACGCTCTACACCAACGATCTGGATGTACAAAAAATTGCTGCACACTTGATTGTTTTCGCCGCTATATTTCAGATCGCCGATGTCATTCAAGTGACCATGATCAATGTACTGCGTGGATTCAAAGATACCAAAATCCCAATGCTGATTATGCTGCTGGCTTTCTGGGGAATTTGTTTACCACTCGGCTACTCACTCACCTTCACCGATTGGATTATTCCGGCAGCAGGCGCAGCAGGTTTTTGGATTGCGTTGATTGTTGGGTTAATCTGTGCGGCGCTGTTGCTTAGCTGGCGGGTGATGCGGCGGTAATCGTCTTACACCAAACCTAACCACATCGCTGCTCTTTTATGCCAACGCAACAAACTTTTTTCAAAAATAAAAACTGTAATCAAAGACATAGCCAGCAGAGGTAAAAAAATTGCCAATGTGAGCGTAATGATTAAAACCGTTAAGTTCATACGAGTTGGCAATGATGGTGGAGCACCTAAACCCGATTCAGGCTTTCGCTTACGCCAGAGAATAAATCCACTGATACTCATTACAATTAATCCCAAACAAGTGAGCACCCCCAGAAACAAATTAAACCAACCAAACAAATAACCTTCATGCGCCGCCACACCAATTCCAATGGCGCGATCCAAGAATGGCTTATCGGCAAAATTATTGTGTTTTTCGATACTGCCATCGCTGGCAATCCAGACATCTGCGCGCAAAGGACGATTTTGACTTTGCGATGACGCCTTCCAGGAATTTTGTTCAGCATCGGCAACACTCAGTTCTACGGGCGTAGCTAATTTAAGATTGACTGCGGTAGATAAAATTTCTGGCGTTAAATTAAAAACACTACTCGCTTGTGCGCGCCAGCTCTGATGTTCATGTGAGCGACCTTGTGTCCAATCCTGTTGCACAGGGGTAATTTCAAAACTGCGAATTTCCTTTAAAGCAGAACCCCAAACCAAGGCCCAGGGCAATCCGGTAATTAATAAAAATAATGCAAGTGCGGAAATCCAGATGCCAATCACCGCATGAATATCCCGCCAAAAAATACGATTGCCCTCTCGCAATCGCGGATAAATGACACCGGCTAATCCCCTTGCATTCCGTGGCCACCACAAATACAAACCTGTGACTATCAACACTATGGCCCAACAAGCTGCCAGTTCAACGAATACTGAACCGACATTACCCAATAACAATTCACCGTGAAACGTTTTCACCAGATTCATCAACATTAGATCTTTACGTTGCTTGCCGAGCAGTTCACCTGTGTAGGGATTGATAAACACTTGCCAGACATCTTCTGCCTGTATATTAATGGCTACAGCTTCATCTGCGGTTTGTGGCAAACGATAACTCAAAAATTTTCCGTTTGGAATTGCGTTCAAAGCAATTTGAATTTGTTGATTGGGCGCAATCGCTTCACCGCTGATTGGCAAACCGCGATATTCACTTTCTTGCCAATATTCGTAATAAGGTTTGAATAAATATATTGCACCGGTCAAGGCCAATACAATCACAAACGGAATACAAAAAACGCCAGCATAAAAATGCCAGCGCCAAATAGTACGATACAAGTATTTTGGATTAGGGGTTTGGGCTTTTGGATTAGAGATCATAAGATAAACTCAAATACATTGTGCGACCCGGCCATGGATGTGCCACATAACTTTCCTCGTCGGTGAGGTTATCAATACCAAAACCGACTTCCATTTGATCACTGAAATCGTAAGTGGTTTTTACACCCAAACGCGTGTAACCATCCTGTGCGCCCATCACTTTCTCTGCGGTATCGGTATTATCCAAACGGCCAAAACTTTTTTCGGCATATTGCAAATTGGTGCTTAAATTCCAGCGATCAGTTACGTGATAAGTTGCCATTAAATTACCACGCCAACGCGGCATACGCGGGTAATCATTGCCCTCAATAGTATTGGCAGGATTAGGGCCTTCCGCGGTGCTATTATCTGCAATAATTGATTTGGTGTAAGTCAGATTAAAACGAATATCCAATTCCGGAACCACAACACCATAACGATTCAGAATCAACTCAACACCATCGGTTTCCACTTGATCGATTGCGGAAAAGGTTGTGATAGAACCACCGCCCGGTAATAAATTCGATTGGGATTCAATGGCATCCTGAATGGTTTCACTAAATAAATTAATGCGCATATAACCCGTATCAAATTGTTTTTCCAACATCAAGTTGTGATGCAAACCATTTTCCGGTTTTAAATCCGGTTTTGCAGCAACCGTTGTTGAATAGGACTGGCTTTGCATAAATAATTCTTCAACAATCGGAAAGCGATAAGCGCGCGCCAGTGAATAACGCACCAACCATTCTTCTGCAGGAATATATCCTAAGGAAAATTTCGGTGAAAATTGATTGCTGGAGGCTTCCGGCACATCAACCAAATCAAATTCTGGTGTTGCAGGAATATCTTTATTAAAATACCCATCATGACTTTGCCAACGCTCGTAACGGCCACCCAATGCAAGGTCCCAGTGTTCGTTAATATCCCAGTTCATTTGCACAAACGCCGCGGCGATATTGGTTTCGCCACCACTACGACTGGTAAAGCCTACATTATCACCGGCTGTCCATGATGCAGAGTTGTAAACATCCAGATTCAATTGATAAGCTTCGTAACGTGCACCGGAAATTAATTCCAAATCTTTCACACCTAAATCAGAAAAAATAAATTTTCCTTCCAATGTTTGCCAACCGGTATTTTCGTAATCCGTTGTTTGACCGCGACCATTGAATAGAGGATCTAATAATGAATGACTGGATGCACGGCTGTTATCTTCCAAAATTTTAAAATCGCTCAGATTAGTTTCAAAACGCGTGCTCTCGTTAATATCACCTTTAATACGCGGTGGAGGCTGCGCGGGCGCGGGCGACGGTGGGCGAGA
>CAZICR010000407.1:0-1878 GCA_964537795.1 uncultured Cellvibrionaceae bacterium
TGATAGAAATATTTCGCGCGCCAAAGTAGATGTAATTGTTGTTAGTCCTTGCCCCTGTGATATATCAATACCGGCATGATCGAAAAATGTAGGATCTTCAATTCTTAGTAATATGTCTGTTTGCTGTTTAGTTAGCGAAATCTGTTCATTGCTTGCTATTGCTTTTGGTAAGAGATCTCCAACAGATAGCGAAGCCCACACCCCAGCAATAACTAGATAAAGGCTAATAATTAAAATTATGCTTACTATATTTTTTAAAATTTTCTTAAAGTTCATGTTTAGCACAATCTATTTTAACCTAACGTACCGCGCAACCGGTTAATTTTTTTATAAAACTTTTGGAGGCAAATAAATTGTAAATTCATTTACGTGCTCTATTAAAACACTATGCGGCTCTTGTTGCTCTGCTTCAGTTACCAACCCCATTCTAGAGAGAAGCCCGAAACTTGCAAACTCTAAAACTGCAGGATTAACCTCTAATTTTTTGTGCCAAACTCGATATGTCCCTAACTTTCCATCCCGACGATGATAAAAACCAGCTAATGGATGAGTTAAATAAACTAACGCAGTTTCAGTATCTTTAAAACCTGGAATATTTAATTCTTGATTTGGAACTTGATACAGTTTTACCGAAGCAGGTGCCCACTTGGCATCTGTATTCATTATGTATTTAGCATAAAGATTAGTTGAAGGATTATAGTCACATTCAAATTTAACCTTACCTTTATACCAAGGTAAATTCCAACAATACCTTGGCACTAATAATGTCCATGAATCGAGAGTTGTACCTAGAAACCAAACGCAGCGTTCTCCCGTAGATGAATCAATGATGTAAATTCGATAATTCGTTTGACCCATTGTAAATTTTGGAAATGGAAAAACAGCTGAAGTGAAATCAACGTCAATAAATGGAACTACAGATATTAGTGCTTTTTCTATGCCGTTGATAAAAACGGTATCAAGCTTAAACCTTTCCGGAATTATATTTTTAAACCGCGTTGGATCAACTGCATAGGTAATTATTGCAAAGTTTTGTAGTTTACAAATAACATCTATGCCTCTAGGTTTCGGCCTAGGATGCAAAAAGTTTTTGAACTCTAAAGAATCTTGCACATTACCTCCAATTTAACGCCGCGATAAACAACGGTTTTTAAGTTTCCGTTTTATGTAACAAGTTGGCGCAGCGATGATCTGTTTCCAAAAATTCACGCAAGAGTAGATTCATTGAAAGCCTTAACCTGGTTGCTGGGTTAGCGAAGTGAACGCTGCTGCATCGCCTGTCACGTTTGTGTGCTGTTCAAAAATGATACTTAACGCAACATCGTAACAAATCAGTTTTCTTGACCTCAAAAGCGTTGCTGTTAAGTATGTTTCTCAGCTATTAATTTTAACGCTTTATTCATTTCCTCAAACGAAGCCGTGAATACCTTTTCTATTTTGTGCCAAACAAGAAACGGCAAAATACCGGAAAATAGTTCTCCGTGAATAACACGCGTTTTGGTTGCGGAAATGGCTTCAAAAACAAAATAGTGTTTCCCGGTAAACAGAAATCCACTCTTGGCAAGAAAACAGACTTCTTTACCGTAAATAACTTTTTCTACTTTTGGCTCGGCGATTCGAATTTTACCATTCGACAATACTACTTTAATTTTTAAGGATTCCCCTTCATTCAAAGTTCCTAGAACTTCAGCCAGAAATGGATTCCACTCGCCATATTTTTTGAAGTCTGAAAATATATCCCATACCTTATCTAGAGGCGCCTCAATGTGAATTTGAGTTTTTATTTCTTTCATAAACAACTTTCGATATGGTGAAACATAACAATTGCATACCGCACAGCACGGTGGCTCTGCTCAAACCTTGAAGCGCCCCACTGCC
>CAZICR010000407.1:1888-3297 GCA_964537795.1 uncultured Cellvibrionaceae bacterium
GGCACCTGCATCAGCGAGTTAGTTTTTTCAAACTGGATGCTCTTTCACGCCTGTAGGTTTCACACGTCTGTTCAAACCTTGAAGCGCCCCACTGCCTCACGCAGTTTGCTGGACAGCGAATCGAGTTGCCGCGCAGTCGTGGCCGAGGATTCGACTTCTAGGGTGGTTTGTTTCGTCATCTGGGCAATCTGCTCGACGCTCCGGGAGACTTGCTGAACGGCGACATTCTGTTCGCGCACGGCATCGGCAATGGTGCGCACCGATTCGGTCACACGGCCGGTATCGGCACTCGCGGCTTCGAGGGCAGTGGTCGAGGTGATCACGCGATTCCGGGTTTCACCGGCTTTGGTGTTGGCGACCTGCATGCGTGACACCGCCGTGTCTACCTCGGACTGGATGCCGCTGATGAGTTTGGAAATTTCACTGGTGGATTTTGTTGTGCTTTCAGCGAGCTTGCGCACCTCATCAGCCACTACAGCAAAACCTCGACCTTGTTCGCCAGCACGCGCCGCCTCAATGGCGGCATTGAGGGCCAGCAGGTTCGTCTGATCTGCGATGGCTTTGATCGTATTGACTATGCCATCAATCTGACGCGAGCTTTCGGCAAGTCGGGTGATGTCATCGCTAGCTTCGTCGATCAAACTGGCAAGATCGCCAACATTGCTTGCCGTCTCGCGTGCTACGCTAAGCGTGGTCATGATGTCGGACCGTGCCCTCGTTGCCGTCTCATCCGCAGTTTGGGCGTTGCGGGCGGTCTCCGAGATGCTGTCCGAGGTTTCTTCGATCGTTACAGCAACTGCCGAGGTGTATTCAGACTGTGTCGTGGAACTCTTTTCCAGCCGCTCGCCGGAAACGGACATTGCTTGGGCGGCCGCGGCCATGGCTTCGGCAGACTTACGTGTGTCGCCGACCAGGGTAGCGATCTTGCCGATCATCCTGTCGAATGCTGCGGCTGTGCGGCCCACTTCGTCTTGTCCGCTTGCGCCGACATGCAGGGTGAGGTCGCCACTCTGTTCAACACGAACGATAACGTTCTGCAGATTGGCAAGACGCTGGGTGATGGAGCCAACCATACGCCAGACGAATAAGCCAAGAATTGCCAGCGCTCCAATCACCAGAACCGCGAGGGCGGTTTTGGTCTTTGCGATAGTGCGGCTAGCCTCAGCCAGCCCATCATTCATGAGCTTCTCTTGCCAGTCCATTTGCTCCTTGATGTACTCGAGCTGGACGTTGCGCGCCGGCACCAGTTCGTTCTTCAGCATAGTGAACGACGCTGGAACATCGCCCGCCTTGATCAAGGCCACAGTCTGCTCTCCCAGCTTCCAGAAGGTCACATCGGCTTGACGAATCTTCTTCATGATTTCTCGCCCGCGCTCGGATACGACCTTGCTTTCGACATCGTCAAGAAG
>CAZICR010000408.1:0-3297 GCA_964537795.1 uncultured Cellvibrionaceae bacterium
ATTGGCGAAGCCCATGCCCGCGGTATTGATGTTGTTGTCTGTTCTCCTGTACCACGTAAAGTATGGCATAACAAAAAAATTGTTCTAACGGAAAATTCCTATCCTGAATGGGCACGACAGGTTGCATTACAATCTGGCAGCAGTTTTATTGACCTCAATAGCGAAATCGCCAATCATTACAACCAACTCGGTGAAAAAAAAGTCGACCCATTATTTGCAGATGAACATACGCATACCAGTAAAACCGGTGCTGAATTAAATGCCGCAATAGTTGCAAAATCACTAAAGCCTTTATTGGGTTTATAAATTTAATCAGTGGAATAGAAATATGAATATTAAACAACAATTTTTGACTGTTGCTATTGCACTGGTTGTTGCTGGATGCAGCCCATCTAAAGAGACCGCCTACCCAGGCACATCAATTGACACAAACACACTACAAACCAATCAGTTTTCGGCGCGACAAATGGAATTTCTTGATCGTGGTTTGATTGCCGTAGCTGCTGAAAAAGGTGTGCTGGTGAGTTGGCGAAAGCTATATGGGGATGCGGATAATCTGCAATTTGATCTTTATCGCAATGGCGAAAAAATTACTGCGCAATCGATTAAGCATAAAAGTAATTTTTTGGATGAGCAGGCTGGAACAGATTCAGTATATGAATTGCGTCAAGCTGAAAAAATAATAGCTAGTACCAGGGTTTGGGAAAAACATTATCTATCTGTTCCATTAAATAAACCGGTGGATGCCAAAACTCCCGATGGTGAAACTTATTCTTACACTGCCAATGATGCCAGCTTGGGGGATTTGGATGGTGATGGTCGTTACGAAATTATTTTGAAATGGGATCCAATCAATGCCAAAGATAATTCCCAAGGCGGTTATACCGGTAATGTTGTAATTGATGCTTATAGTCTGGAAGGTAAACAACTTTGGCGAATTGATTTGGGAAAAAATATTCGTGCCGGTGCGCATTACACACAATTTATGGTGTACGACTTTGATGGTGATGGCCGAGCAGAAGTCGCAATGAAAACTGCAGATGGTACAACCGATGGTGAAGGAAATATTATCGGTGATGTAAAAGCAGATTGGGTGAGTCACAGCGGCGAACTGGAAGTAGGGGATCGCACAGGCTCTGTGGTTACAGCGGATGGAAAATTGATGGGGCAACTTAAAGGTCGTATTTTAAAAGGGTCGGAATATTTTTCGGTATTTGAAGGTGCAACAGGAAAATTACTGGACACTGTGCCTTACATTCCGCAGCGTGCACCGGGAAATGACAATCCGACTTCAGATGAAATGAAAATAATCTGGGGCGATGGCTATGCCAATCGCTCGGAACGTTATTTGGCGGGAGTTGCTTATCTGGATGGTGAGCGTCCAAGTGTGATTATGGCGCGTGGTTATTACGCACGAACAGTGGTGGCTGCTTACGATTTTCGCAATGGAAAAATTTCTACTCGCTGGGTATTTGATTCCTCTGCAGAAGGCATTCCTGATCATTATGCAGGGCAGGGGAATCATCAATTATCAGTGGCGGATATAGATGCCGATGGCATGGATGAAATTATTTACGGCGCCATGACAATTGATTCCGATGGATCACCCAAATGGACAACGAATCTTGGGCACGGTGATGCGATGCACGTTTCTGATCTTGATCCGACAAATCCCGGTTTGGAAAAATTCGGTGTGCATGAAGACATTCGTGGCAATGGCGCCATAGGTTCGGCGTTAATTAATCTTTCTGATGGGAAAATTATTTGGAAAAAAGCTGCAGAAAAAGATACCGGCCGCGGCGTCGCGTTTGATATAGATCCACGCTATGCAGGCGCAGAAAATTGGGCAAGTAATTCCAGTGAATTATTCAATATCAAAGGTGAGGTGATTGCTGCTGCGCGTCCATCACAAATGAATTTCGCGGTGTGGTGGGATGGCGATTTACTGCGTGAGTTGCTTGATGGCAATAGTATTTACAAATGGGATTGGAATCATAATCAGGTAAATACTCTGCTGGTTGCTGAAGGCGCCGCATCCAATAATGGCACAAAAGCAACACCGACTCTTTCAGCAGATTTATTCGGCGACTGGCGCGAAGAGGTTATTCTGCGTGCAGTTGATAATCAATCCTTACGAATTTATGCCACTACAATTCCAACTGAATTTGGTTTCACTACACTCATGCAAAATCCACAATACCGTGTTGCTATTGCCTGGCAAAATACAGCTTACAATCAACCACCACATCCTGATTTTTTTCTGGACAATAAAATGCAGATGCCGGCCAAAGCTAATTTGAGATTGGTTAAAGCGAAATGATCTTCATAACAAGGTGATAATTGTTGCATGTATGCGAAAATTAATTATGAATTTTTATACACGTCTGGCAACCAAATTTCCATGAACCGCTCAGGACTAGAAATATTTTTGAAGCCAAACTTTGCATATAAATTATGTACTTTCAGCGGTTAAATTTTTAGCCTTTTTGCTCTTCCGTCTTTTGATTTTGCATATTTCGCTGCGATACCATAGAGATTAAATTTTGGTCAGAATTTATGTTTCGCTCACTCGTAATGGGCAGCTGCCCGATGCACGAGGTGATCCTGGCCAAAGAAGAAAACCTCTGCCGCCATACCTCTAACACCTCGATAATAGATAGTTACGGAGTCTGCCCCGACCAGTGTCTGCACAAGCTCAAATCTAAGGGCCGGCATCTTCTGAAGTGCAGAGGCCCAGTAGGCACGAACTGCAGCCTTGCCAGTCAGGGAGCCTGATTCGACGCCAGCGATCTGCGCGATATAGGGCGACGACATCGTGAAGTCGTCTGAGTAGTGCGAAAGAACGCGATCGAGATCATGACAATTCCATGCTTCGATCCAGTGTTTTGCAAATTCCTCGCCGAATTCTCGATTGATCATAATGCTCCTAACGAGGCTGCAGAAAAACTCCCAGCCAATTTTGGTTATAAAAAATCGAATAAATAATATTCAATTCATGCGCTGCTATTTAAATTCTACAACTAAATAATTGAACAAAACTATTACTTTTCAAATAGATTCACAAAAATAATTTGAGGCTTTTCTACAGCTTTAACGTTGTGGTAACTGGCAGCCGTTAGGCTGTCCAGTGGAGCGAACAGTGCTGCAACGCCTTGTATAAATTACTCTTCGTGCCGCACATATGCAAATTCAATTGCGTTTCCAATTTCATCATAAGTAGCAAAATTTGCTGAATTATTTAATTCATCCAGAATGCAATTTATAGTGAAAAAAATATCAAAAAATGAAATTATATAA
>CAZICR010000409.1:0-3296 GCA_964537795.1 uncultured Cellvibrionaceae bacterium
TTTCGTGTTGTTGCGTTCAGTGAAGGAAATGATATCCACCAGCGATCAGATTCGTAATCTGGATAGGCGTGAAATGTATTCCCCTAACTTACGATTGATTCAAGTGGCAGAAGAAAAACGTGATGGCGATTTTTGGTGGGATTTTGTTTCAGATTCCGGTGATGGCGGTAATGCGACTTACACAGTTGCACGTGAGATGCAAAAAGATTTTATTACTCCTGCGGTTGCTTCTGATGTTGATCTTAAAGAAAAATTGCCTGAAAAATTTCCATCGGGTGAATTATTGGTGTTGGGTGGGGATTTGGCTTATCCCGGTGCGAGTGTTGAGGAATATCAATATCGCTTGACGGAAATGTGGGTAGCTTCCAGTTCTAATCAAAATGCACAGCAAGATCGTAATGCCTATAGGCCATCATTGGCTATTCCACAAAATCACGATTGGTTTGACAATATTTCAACTTTCTCGCGTTATTTTGTTGATACCCGTTGGGATGATCCCGGATTTAATTTGTTATCTGCTGAAACAGAGCCGGATCTAACACCTATAGGTACTCGCAAATTACAAAAACAAAGTTATTTTGCGGCGCGCTTACCTAATAACTGGATTATTCTCGGTTTTGATTTTGCATTGGTAGGTGATATTGATCGGCAACAGTTTGCGGCGTTTCATAAATTATTTAAATCGGGGCAAATTACACCGGAAGATAATTTGATTTTGCTTTATCCAGAACCTTATTGGACGCGTCATTTGGGTGATGCTGCGCGTGAAGGTTACCCCAAGCGTTATCAACGATTCGAGGCCTATATTGTAAAGCTGGGTTGTAAAATTCGTATGCGTATCGCCGGTGATATTCATCATTACGCGCGCGAAACAGCGAAAGCCGATAGTCGTTTTCAATACGATGACACTTTGATTGTGTCGGGTGGCGGAGGGGCTTTTTTACATCCTACCCACACGCGCAACACCAATAAAACCAAAGTGATGAATCTTGATTGCGAAGAAGGTGCTATGACCGAAGATTTGTGCGAGCGTGTGCGTATTGGTATGGCAACATCTGAAGAAAAAACTGTCAGAAGTTATGATGAGAAAGTGTTTTATCCGCGTCGATCGGATAGTCGAAAATTATTAATCAACAATCTCGGTTCTTTTTTCCGTTCAACAGCACACATAGGAAAACAATTACGGGATTGTAAAACTCTTTTTGAACACATGAGCGTTTCATGGAATGCAATTGTTCAGGGTAATGTGATGTTTTCTGTGCTATTAGGTGCGTTATTATTGAGTGCGATGCTCACAAAATCAGTTATTCCAGGATTAATTATTGCGCTGATATTCTTTGGTATCAGTAAAGAAAGCAGTTTGGGTACTGCTGTAGCGGGTGGATTGGCAGGATTGGGATTAGCGTTGTTTGCTGAGTACCATCCGTCTTACTTTATACAACCAGAGTTTATTCCAAGTGATGGCATCTGGCACTTATGTTGTCTTTATGCCTGGCGAGTGTTGTTATTTTGCTATTGCTTTTTGTTAGCCGGTGTTTTTACTGGCGTCTTTTTTTCGCTTTCTTCTTTATTCGGATTTTTACCCAATAATGCATTTTCACCGTTGGGATATGAAGGCTATAAAAGTTTTATTCGTTTTCGGATTGATGCCGAAGGAAATCTGCATGGTTATGTCTTGGGGACTAATGATGTGCCGCGTTACTGGGTCAATAATCCTGATTCGCGACAACCAGTCTGGGTGGAAAAGGATAAGCGGAAAGCAGAATGGGAGATTAAAGACGTCTTTGTGCTGAATAAATAACCTTAAATTTGCCTATTTTGACCTTTGAAGCAATTGGCAACCTGTTGATAGGGGTGCCATAGCGCAAATTTCTATTTATCGACTAGACTCAAATGCATTTGGCAGGAAAAGAATATTCATAACCACTGAGTCCTGATCTATGTCTGAAAGTCACTTGATGTCGCCCTTGTTAAAGGGTGTTAGTTACTTGTCATCGAGCAAGCGTGTTTACATACAACATCTGGCAAAAGCCTGTGTTTCTGTGCCTGTTCGATTTACAGAAGATTTGCAGGATGTATCAGGGAAAACGTTATTTAATCGCGATGAAGTCATGCAGCCAGCAGCTGTGTTCCGTTTGATGCAAATTCCGTTTGAGAAAGTTCTTACCCCGTTTGTCACGTTTGAATCAGATAGAAACTTATCAAAAGATTTTCAATCATTAATCGAACAGGATTCCCTGCTTCTGGCGATAGATGATAATCATTCAATTGAAAAATTATTGGAACCGCTGATTGATGTGCTTTTAGCTTATCCGGTCTTGATTCAACATTTATTTTTAATGGCAATCCAACTTCCCCAAACATACTCCCGCACTCTTTATTGCAGCATTTTATCGGTGTTGATAGCAAAAGAAATGCGCTTGTCTAAACCCGATATGGAAGCTGTTTTTTTGGCATCACTGGGGCATGATTTAGGTATGCTGTTTGTGGAGCCGGCAGTGCTTAATAAAAAAGATAAGCTCAATGCAGAAGATTGGTTTCAAATTCAGCAACATTTGCCTATGAGTGTTGAGATATTAAATGCCATTGGCAATTTTAATTCGGCTGCAATAACGGCGGTGCAGGAACATCATGAACGCTGCGATGGTACTGGATATCCCTATGCAAAAGTGGAAAGTGAAATCAGTTTATTGGGACAAGTTTTAGGTTTAACAGACAGTTTGGCGGCAATTTATTTTAATCGTTTTAAAAATGAAGGCAGAAGTTTGCGCGACGCAGCTGCCATCATTCAATTGAACCAACAAGCTTACATGCACCGCAATTATGAATTGGTAATGGCGATTTTAAAACGTGGGGATATGCCATTACAAAAAGTGATTAACGAAAACTCACCCGCATTAATAGAAGAATTCGCTAAAAAAAACAAGTTCATGGCGACCTGGTTTAATTTATTAAGTGATTGTTTGCTGTCTGTAGGTTTTACTCACGGCGACAGAAAGCTACACGCCCTGCAGAACGTGATTATTCATGTGGCGACCACTATTCGCGGTTCGGGTATTTTTTACGAAAGTGACGATCGAAAAATTGAGTCTTCTATGCAACTAGTCACCTATGATGATTCAAAAAATATCGAAAATATGATGATGTTGCAGCAAGAATTTCTATTTCATCTGCAGCGGCTCAATCGCATGTTTCAAATTTATCTGGATTCAAATGAAGAAAAAAATAAGGATCTGGAAACAAAATTGAGAGTGGGATTTGAAAAAATTTTGGATTTGTTAAACGGCTAAAACAAA
>CAZICR010000410.1:0-3292 GCA_964537795.1 uncultured Cellvibrionaceae bacterium
CTTATTTTGTGGTTCGCATGGCCAATGGTTTGCGCGCGCGCGAACAACTACTCACTGAAATGCGTGAAGATGAATTACGCGATGAACAAGTAATCGCCGTGGCGACTTTGGCGGCTGGCGCAGCCCATGAAATGAATACACCTTTGGCGACTATCAGCTTATTGTTATCGGAATTACGTGCTACACATCAGCAAGATCCTCAGTTAATGCAGGATTTAAATTTACTCACACAACAAGTGAATGTCTGTGCAAACAGTTTGAAAAAAATGGTTGAAGATTCTGAAACTGCAACCAAGGGTCAGACCAAAGAAAAAAATGTCTTTGAATATTGCAATAGCATTATTGATTTGTGGCAACTTATGCGACCTTCGGCCAAATTTGAAAAAAATATCAGCGCTGACATCCAGCAACAAAAAATCCGATACGATTCGCGTTTGGATAATGCCATTTTAAATTGCCTGAATAATGCTGTTGATGCCAGTCCGGAAAAAGTAGTAATTGATATTCGATTACAAAACAACAGGTTAATTTGGCGAATTGCAGATTGGGGCAGGGGGTTTGAACAGGATTTGCAAAAACAAATCGGTAAAGAAACTGTGACCACAAAATCGCGAGGGTTGGGCTTAGGTTTGTTGCTAACTCACGCCAGTATTAAACGTTTGGGTGGAGATGTGAGGCATGAAGCGAATCAACCGATTGGAACAGTGACAGTGATTGAGTTGCCATTTGTCATTTTCCAGGCCACCACTTATTAAGATAACTTGATTGGTAGCAGTGAGACGCATAATTCTACAAAAATATTGCTGCATTGAAATTTCCACAAAGCCATTTAATTTCTCCGAATTATCCGCTGAAGACTCTCGTGTTTTACGCGACATGATCCATCAGAAAAAAAATACTCTTTATTTCGATGAAATGGCGTTTATAGCAATGATGAATTTGCAGTCAGATAGCAATTTGTTGACAAATGAAGATGTGCAAAAAATATATCAGCGGGGTAACGACACCGCAAAAAAACTTGCCGCCAAAATTTTGAAGGATAGGGGAGACGACAGTTTGGCAAACAATTATGTCAATTCGATGGATTCTGGATTTCTAAGTGATGATTCTCGTGTCAGGTTGCAAACATTATTCGACGTTTCATCTATCGCTGAGTTCGATGCTCTACCCAAAATTAGACAATGTTTGAGCGATTCGGATGGTGCTATTCGATTGCAAGCACTCAATATGCTTGGCGCTTATGGTAACGATATGGATGTTTCGGCAGCGGAGACTCTATTAACAGATAGCCATCCCCAAGTCAGGGCACAGGCAGAGTTAGTGGTGAAAAGTTTATGGCATAAAAATTCTCATTATGAGATGACTGAAAATCAGGAATTTGCACCGCCTAGTGACTCAAATTAAATATACCGTTACTATAGGTGGAAATAGTTCACAAATTATATTTTTTTGTTGGTTCGTCAAGATTTTTCCAATTTTATCAAGTTTTATCAAATTGCTGTAGGCATTCTCTAATCAAATAATTTATAAATTAGAGGATGCTTTTTATGAAAATAATGATTGTCGAAAGTTCACGAGTTATTTGTGATGATTTGAATTATATTTTGAAAAGTTACCCGCAGGTTAGTTGCTGTGGTGAATCTAAAAGCTTTATTGAGAGCTTGCCAATAATTGAAAGCGAAAGGCCGGAAATTATATTTCTGGATATCGATTTATCAGGCAAGGATAGTTTTGAATTATTGAGTAATCTTGATTACAGTCCCCAGTATATATTTACCTCTGGGTGTCCTGAATATGCAGTCAAATCATTTGACTTTGATGTTGTGGATTATTTACTAAAACCCTACTCTTCTGACAGATTGCGGCGGGCAATCGATAAATTACTTGTACATCAAAATAAAAAGGTTGGCGTGGATAAGATGGATATCAACCAACCCCTCTTGTTAAATAACGGTGAATTGAATTATTGGGTGGGCTTGAAAGATATCTATTATTTTGAAAGTTGTGCCAATCATAGTTTGGTCGTCTGGGGTAAAAATAAAGCTCTCATTCACAGGGCACTGGTTAATATCGAAAATCGTTTGCCTGACAATCAATTTATCAGGGTTAACCGGAAACATATAGTCAATATAAACCATGTCAACAAAGTAGAGTCTTGGATCAATGGCGGCTATCGATTAGAAATGGGAGCGGTAGCCAATATAGAGGTATCCAGAAGGCAAGCAGGTCGCTTTAAAGAAAAATTCAGTTTGTGATAGAGGAAAATCAAAATCTATTGTCTCACCGGCCTCTTCTGCAACTTCCTCTGCAATGTCCTTCTATGCACGCCCAATACGCGCGCAGCAGCAGAGATATTTCCATTGCAATCTTGCAAGGTTTTTTGAATGTATTCCCATTCCATTCGGTCGAGGCTGGGCGATGAACCAGGTAAAGGTTTTTCTTGCGGAATGGGTGATTCGTCAAAGGCTTTTAGCAAATCATCAACCTCAACAGGCTTGCAGAAATAATTGATGGCCCCCAGTTTTATCGCATCTACAGCCGTAGAAATACTGGAATAGCCTGTCAGCATAATGATTTGAATTTCAGAATTAATTTCGCGCAGTCGTGAAATTAAAACCAATCCCGATTCTTGCGCAATTTTTAAATCCACAATCGCTTTTGTCATTTTATGTTGTGACAACAAGGTTTCGGCAGTGGTGCTGTCCTGCGCAATCCAACTGGTAAAGCCACGACGATCCAGTGCACGTTTCAACATCTGCGCAAAGGTAATGTCGTCATCAACAATTAAGAAAGAATTTTTTGTGGTCATGTATATTGAGACTAACATTAAATCATGGTGTTTATTGTAACGACTAATCCGCTATCCATACCAGATGCGACAATTTGTCACATGTTAACTGGCAATGTCACTCAGTAAAATTCTCGCGTCCAGTATTTGACTCGGGATTTATTATGCGTTTTTACCCATCGGTGTTAAGTATTGCTTTGAGCAGCTTATTGTTCAGTCACTTATCGTTTGGGGGTGAATCAATCGAAGAAGTAAAAGTATGGGGAGAGGCACGTAAAAGTTCGTCCTCTGGTTACACCAACCCTTCTAGTGTGTTGACTCAAGAAGATATTGTCAGCATCAACGCCACCACTACCGAAGATATAGTCAAATACGAGCCGAGTCTGGTGATTCGCAAACGTTATATTGGCGATTCCAATGGCACACTCGGGTTGCGTGGTTCCAATATGTTTGCCACGCCGCGTTCAATGGTGTTTGCGGACGGTGTGCCGCTGCATTATCTAC
>CAZICR010000411.1:0-3280 GCA_964537795.1 uncultured Cellvibrionaceae bacterium
TGGAAATGGAATTTGGTTCCAATCCGCGCACTTTTGAAAATTTTGATTTGAATTTAAATATCACCATGTCAGCCAAAGGCTCGGTGATGGAAGCGACTTACAACACCTCTCTCTGGCGTAAATCGACAATGGAGCGCCGCTTGACAGAGCTGGAAGCTTTTTATCGTCATCTGGAAAATAACCCGGACAAATCAATTGGCGACATTGAATTATTGTTGCCGTCTGATCGTGAGATTATTGTTAGCCGTTGGGGGCAGAGTTATCGTGACTATGGATTGGATCGTTTAAGTTTGCATGGATTAATTGAAACGGCCGTTGATCAATTTTCCAATAATATCGCCGTGATTGCGGGCGATGAAAAAATGACTTATGCACAGATGGATTCGCGTGCAAATCAACTCGCGCATTATTTAATTGCACAGGGTGTGGGCGCTGAATCATTAGTGCCGATTATGATGGAGCGCTCATTGGAAATGGTGATCGCGATTAATGCAGTGTTAAAAGCCGGTGGCGCTTATTTGCCATTGGACCCTGAACATCCAATTGATCGTATTGAGTATATTGTTGAAGAATCGCGCGCGAAATTGATATTGAATCAGGCAAGATTCGCAGGCAATTTACCTAAAGCCATTGCGCATTTATCGGTTGATACGGCGCGAGAAATATTGTCAGCTTATTCTGAAGCACGTCCGCATGTCAGCATCAAGCCTGATCAATTGGCTTATGTCATTTACACATCAGGTTCAACAGGAAAACCCAAAGGGGTGATGAATGAACATCAAGCTGTGTGTAATCACATGCGCTGGATGCAAGAAACTTATCGCTTGACACCCGACGATAAAGTCGTACAAAAAACACCTTACACCTTTGATGTATCGCTCTGGGAATTATTTTTGCCTTTGATGTGCGGCAGCCAATTAATTATGGCAAAACCTGGCGGGCATAAAGAAACCGGTTATTTAATTGACTTGGTAAATCAGCATCATGTCACGCATATACATTTTGTGCCTTCGATGTTGTATTTGTTTTTGCAGGAAGCAGATCATCAAAAATGTCCAACTATCAAACGTGTGCTTGCCAGTGGTGAAGCGGTTGCGAAAGATTTGGAACAGCGTTTTGATAAAGCCTTCCCGGATGTTGAACTCTGGAATTTATACGGCCCGACAGAGGCTGCAATTCATGTCACCTATTGGTTGTGTGCGCAAGGCGATCAATCCAGTAGTGTGCCTATTGGTCATCCCTTAACGAATACCCGTTTGTATGTCGTTGATGAAAATTTAAAATTACAACCGCCTGGAGTTCCCGGCGAATTGTTGTTAGCCGGTGTACAAGTGGCACGCGGTTATGTAAATCGTCCCGATCTCACACAAGAACGTTTTATTTCAGATCCATTCAGTTCTGATACGAATGCACGGGTCTATCGTACAGGTGATTTGGTGCGCATGCGCGATGATGGTGTGATTGATTATATTGGCCGCAATGATTTCCAGGTGAAATTGCGCGGGCAGCGAATTGAATTAGGTGAAATTGAATCGGTGTTGAGTCAATTCCCCGGCGTGACACAAACCGTTGTGCTTGCACGTGAAGATCGAAAAAATGATCAGCGTTTGGTCGCTTATTTATTAACGCAGGATGGTAAAGCACCAGACAATATTGCATTGCGCGATCATGTGCGTGCATCGCTGCCAGATTATATGGTGCCTCCACATTTCGTAACGCTTGCCAGCTTTCCTTTGACATCCAGCGGCAAAGTTGATCGCAAAGCTTTACCTGCACCAGTTCTGGGTGAGGTAGATGAAACTAGTTTGGCATTGCCGGAAAATCCAATTGAAGAACAACTGGTACAAATCTGGAAAGATATTCTTGGTTTGGAAAAAGTTGGCGTGACCAATGATTTTTTTGAATTGGGCGGCCACTCATTATTGGGCACGCAAATGTTTGCGCGTGTTAAAAATCTGTTCAGTATCAATATTGGATTGCGCAAATTATTTGAAGCACCAACGATTCGCCAATTGGCAGAGATAATTGATGCTGAAACCCGCAGTGGAAATACCCAAGCGAAAATTGTTCCGCGCTCAGCGAATGACAAACCGATTGCGTCTACACAACAGCAGCGCGTGTGGTATCTGGAACAAATCGAACCCGATTCTTTTGCATATAATTTGCCAGCATCATTCCGGCTGCGCGGTAAACTAAATATTGATGCTTTGCAACGCGCATTTGAAACCATTGAGCAGCGACATGAAATTTTGCGTGCAGGCTTCCGCACTGATGCAGGCAAATTAGTGTTGGACCTACGTAAATCACTGGAATTGAATTTACAACCACAACCACTTTCGCAATATGGTGTGGAAAATCTGGATCAATTGAAAAATGTGTTACGCCAAAAAGCTGCAACACCCTTTGACACTGCGAAAGGCCCCTTATTCACTGCTCGATTGATTCAATTAGGACCGGACGATCATGTGATCTTTTTATTGATTCACCATTTGGTATTTGATGGCTGGTCTTTTGATATTTTCTTAAAAGAAATTTGCAGTTTATATAACGCTTACGCACAAGGTTTGCCGAATCCATTGCCACCACTCGCTGTGCAATATCCAGATTATGCACTTTGGCAAAGAAGTTGGTTGGAAAGTGATGCGGTCAAAAAACAATTGGCTTACTGGACGCAACAACTCAGTGGCGAATTACCTGTATTGGAAATGCCATTGGATAAAGAGCGCCCTGCACACCAAGCGCATCGTGCTGAAGGCATTAATTTTTTCTTTGAAGAAGAATTATTGCAATCCATGGAAGATTTGGGCAGTCGCCAAGGCGCCACATTGTTTATGGTGATTATTGGTTTGTATGCCTTGATGTTGCATCGCTATTCACGTCAGGACGATATCATGGTGAGTGTGCCGGTTTCAGCGCGCAATCAAATGGAAATCAGTGGATTGATGGGGCCTTTTATCAATCGTTTGGTATGTCGTTTTCGCATCAAACCGCAACGCAGTTTTAATTTATTTTTGCAAGACGTGAAAAAAACCTTGCTGGATGCAATGGATAATCAAGACACACAATTTGAAACACTGGTGCATACTTTAAATCCACCGCGAGATGCAGCGCGTCCACCTTTAGTACAAACACTCTTCAGTTATCAGGACGTGCGTAATCGTGCTGATCAAATGGATGGCATTTTACGCACTCAAGTGGATATTGAGCGCATGGGGGTGCAAACCGATCTGGATGTGTGGGTGAAGCGTCAAGTAAAAGGCATGGAAGGTGGAATGGAATT
>CAZICR010000412.1:0-3277 GCA_964537795.1 uncultured Cellvibrionaceae bacterium
AAGGTAGTAACCATTTCCGAGATCCGCTTTACGTTGACCTTCAAGCCCTTTCGCCCAGGTTTGGCAATTGGCCAGAAAACTGTTGCCTAGATAGGAAACACAATTGGATTTTGCACTTACGGGAAAACTTATCAACGACATCCAAAATAAAAACAGGGCAAGTAACTGACTATTGCGGTTAATACTCATAAGCGGGTACTCGTGGTTATGGTTGGAATTTTGTCATTCTACTCAATGCTGAAGCAAACAATCTAATCTGAACTATACTCTGGGTGCTGCCTGAATAGTCTGCAGCGAAGGGCAATTTTCGGAGTGGGATGATGGTGCCAGTTGTTCGCAAACTTTCAATCTTGTTTTTTCTTTACATCTTTTTTGTTTCTTTTGCGTATGCAGAAAATTTGGATGTGAAATACAACAAGCCAACCAATGTGCAAAGTGATTACATGCAAGGCTTGTTGAAACATGCGTTGAGTTATTCAGGTAAAAAATATACCTACAGCACAACCGATGAAACCTATTCCCGTCCGCGAGTAATGGAGTCGGTTAAATCCGGTGAGATCACTGTGATGTGGGGTGGTACCACTGAACAGATGGAGCAGGATTTTATTCCAATACGAATAGATGCTTATCGGGGTTTGATGAGCCATAGAATTCTATTAATTCGCAAAGGTGATCAAAGTCGTTTTGATCGCGTTAATTCCTTAAGCGATTTTCAACAATTGACACTTGGGCAAGTGAAAACCTGGCAGGATTCCGACATTTTGGAAAAAGCAGGTTTTAGTGTTGTGAAAATTACCAAAAAACAAGGGTTGTTTTATATGTTGGATGGTGGACGATTTGATGGTTTCCCACGTGGCGCAAATGAAGCCTGGAATGAAATGGCGGCCTTTCCGACGTTGCAGTTGGATGTAGAAAAAAAATTGGTATTGGTTTATCCGTTGCCGACATATTTTTTTGTGAGCAGGCATAGGCCGCAAGTTGCGAAGGATGTTGAAGCCGGTTTGGAAGAAGCTATACGCGACGGCAGTTTCGATAATTATTTTTACCAAAGTAAAGAAGTTCGGGATGTATTGCGAATTGCTGACTTGCCCAATCGAAAAGCCTTTTATATAGCTAATCCTTTTCTCCCTAAAGCCACGCCTTTGGATAGAAAAGAATTGTGGCTATCTATTGATGAGCTTCGAAAAAAATCTGAAGAAATGAATATCAAGTAGCCGGTATTATCGTCTGGATAACCCACTCATAGCCCTGCGTTTTTAATTAATCCCATCTCATGGCTACCTTTCTTATTGCATGCATAAAGTTACACTATGACTTGCGAAAAAATCGTTTGAATCTAAGCTGTTTATATATTCCATCTCGTATGTTTTGGGTTTGGAAAAAACAACCTTATTTAGATTTAGGTCGGAGATTAAAAATGAAATTATTCGCTATATGTGCAACATTTGTCATGATGATTTTCTCTATTGGTGTTCGTGCAGAAGAATTTGGAACAGTAAAAGATGCCGAAGATATGGTTCAAAAAGCGATTGCCCACATTAAGACGGCGGGAGCTGATACAGCCTATGCTGACTTTACGGCACAGAAGCCAGATTTCATTAAACATGATGTCTATGTGGTGGTCTATAGCATGGATGGTAAAGCATTGGCTCATGGCCAAAACCCCAAGCAGGTTGGCAAAGATCTAATTGCGTTTAAAGATGCTGATGGTAAAGAATTTATTAAAGAACGTGTCGAGTTTGCAAAGTCAAAAGGAAAGTTTTGGCAGGATTATAAATTTACTGATCCCATCACAAAAAAAATCCTGCCAAAATCTGCTTATTGTGAAAAATTGGATGAGTCGATTGTTTGCGCTGGAATTTACAAACGCTGAATTTTGAGAGGCATCCTTTGGTTTAAGGGATAGGAACTGCAATGAAAATTCGTGAAAAATTATTGTCTTTGCCGGCTATTGTTTTAGTGTTTATGATGATTTTGGGCGGGGTTGCCATTCTTGCTATGAACAATATGGCAAGCTCCGCCCGTGATATTTATGAAATTCAGTTCAAAAAATATCAGCTTAGCAGTGAAACCTTGGATGATGCGAGAGCGGCGAATATAGGTGTGTATCGTCTATTTACTTGGATGAGTAATTATGATGAGAAAAAGATTAAATCGGTGGCAGTTGAAATCGATCAAAAGATTGATAAGGCAATGGATAACACCCGCGAGCTCTTAAATAATTATACGGTAGATTCAACACAGAAATCTGATTTACAGCAAGTGTTAGACAGTTTGGCAATTTATAAAAAAGAAATTGCTGAAGCAATAGAAATGGCCGAGGTGGATCCCAATATGGGTTTAACATCCATGCAAACAGCAGATAAAACATTTCTATCATTGCAAGAGAGAATTCAAAATGTAGTAGCGGCTACTGATAAGTCTGCCAGAGATCAGTACGAGAGTACTGTCGCTGCATCTAAAAATGCAATCAAAAAAGTTGTTGTTATATTGTTAGTTGCGGTTTTTTCAAGCATCGCTATTAGTCTTTGGTTGGGGCAAAAAATTATTGCGTCTTTAACACAGGCAATTAATTTTGCCAAACGTATAGCGAGTGGTGATTTAACAGGTTCAATTCAGGTTAAAGGGAGTGATGAAATTGCTGATCTGGAATCGGCCCTGAGCGATATGAAATTAAACTTGCATCAAATTGTCAGTGGCATTACTTCAGCTGTTAATGAGCTTCAGACTTTAAACAAGGGTTTAAATGGTTCGTCCTCTTTAATTCTTTATGGTATCGAACAGCAGCACAAAGCAGCAACAACAATGGCATCTGCTGTGGAACAGATGTCGATGAACATAAATGTGATCAACACTCATGCAGTGGCTGCAGATTCAGCTATGAAAGACTCTAACCAGCTTGCAATCGAAGGTAGAGCGGTTTTGGGCAACGTTAAGTCATCTATGCAACGTATAGAGAATTCGTCTCAAGATACGCTCAATGTTGTTGAATCCTTGGGGCAAGAGTCAGAACAAATTTCAAATATTGTGAGTGTCATTAAGAGTATTGCCGATCAAACTAATTTGCTCGCTCTGAATGCTGCAATCGAAGCAGCCCGTGCCGGTGAACAAGGGCGAGGTTTTGCGGTGGTCGCTGATGAAGTCAGGAGTTTGGCTGCGCGAACAGCATCATCGACCTTGGAAATTACCTCTATGATTAATGCTATTCAAAAAGGGGTTGCGGGTGCTGTTAGCGGTATGCAATCAGGTGTTGCGTTGGTGGGTGATGGCGGTACGC
>CAZICR010000413.1:0-3275 GCA_964537795.1 uncultured Cellvibrionaceae bacterium
AGAGGCAGTTTGCCTCTCATTAAAACTGTCCATTAAATTGGGGGAAGCTCAGAAGAGTCAATTAAACTATCAAGTTACATTTATGTATGGCCCGATGTGATGAGTCACTGGTTTAAGAGCTAGAACTCTAGTTTTTATGTTGCCAACAAGGGTCTATTGTGAAACTGGCGCGTATTTATTTGTTGGCTTTGCCTTTGAGTTTGGTTGCTTGTAATTCATCGTTGCCGCAGATTATGGAGGCGGACGTAACAGTCTAACGCTTTCAAACAAGTTGCTGTCGGAGAAAAATTAATTCGACAAGATCCCGTTGAGCGCGGCAGCCAGATTGTTGGTGCTGTTTTTGGTTTGAAATAGTTTTGCTGTCATAAATAAGACGTCATGTAAGAAGATATGACGTCTTATGAATTTAATAATACTTCAACTGCGTAGCCTTACCCCTAAAGATATGATACGAAAAAATCGTGTAAGCAATAATCGTTGGTAGCACGACTACAGAACCCACTAAAATAAATTTCAGCGACTCAGGCGCGCTGGCGGCTTCCCAGATGTTTAGTTGGTTGGGGACGACATAAGGAAAAAAACTATAGGCCAGTCCGATAAAACTCATTAGAAAAATAATTGCGGCTGATACGAAAGGAATCCAGGAAAAATTTTCGATATCGGGTGAAAAGTTTTTAAGGAATCTCTCAGAAGCAAATAATAAACTGAAGCAGACCGTAGGAATAATCATCAGCAATAATAATGTTGGGCTACCAAACCATTTATCGTAAATGTTGGGGCTGACCCAGGGGTTTACAATTGACACTGCAATTAAACCCAATGCCATTAACCAACCACAACGCCTTGCCCAGCGTGTTGCAGATTTTTGCAATTCGCCTTCGGTTTTCATGACTAACCAACAAGCGCCTATATAAGTGTAACCTGCTGTCACGCACACAGCGCTGAGTGATGCAAACAGATAAGCATTAATGCTCGATTCAAAGCCCATTATGTACATGCCTAACATATAACCTTGCGACAAGGTTGCCAGTAATGAACCGGCTTTAAATGTTTTGTCCCACAAAGTTTTATGATCTTCCGGTGCTTTTGCGCGAAAATCAAATGCAACGCCGCGTAAAATTAATCCGGCGAGCATGACGGTGACGGGTAAATATAAATGAAAAAGAACCAAACTGTGTGCAGTAGGGAATGCAATTAATAAAACACCGATTCCTAAGACCAACCAGGTTTCATTGGCATCCCAAAAAGGACCAATGCTGGCAATCATGGTATCGCGATTGGCTTCTGAATCTTTGGGTAATAAAATGCCGACGCCTAAGTCATATCCGTCGAGAATTGCGTAAACAAAAAATGCCAAGCCCATTAAGCCGATAAAAATAATCGGTAACCAAAAGGCTTCGCCGGTTAAATGAGTCATTTCGTTCATGGTTATGCCTCTTGGGTTTTTTGGTTGATTAATTTTTCTTGCAAAGTTTCCAGATCTTTTTCGCGATCAACCAGAACAGATTTATTTGCCATCACAAACAGAGTTCGAATGTAAGCTATTAATAACACCAGATAAAGTAACAAATAAATGGTCAATGAAATACCGACATTACTTACAGGCACTTTAGTGACAGCTTCATGTGTCGTTAACACGCCTGTCACTAACCAGGGCTGACGACCAATTTCAGTCACGTACCAACCCGCTAAAGTGGCGATCCATCCCGCAAAGGTCATGCCGACAAATATTTTTAATAAGAGTGGTGGCATTTCTTGTTTTCGCCCTTTGGCAATTAACAAAAGTTGCCAAACACCTAACCAACTCACGAGTAGCATTAACATTCCTACGCCGAGCATAATGCGAAAGGCATAAAAGACGGGAGCTACAGGTGGGTGTGCGTTGGGAAATTCATTCAAGCCTTTTATTTCGCCGTCCAATTTATGTGTGAGAATTAAACTCGCCATTTTGGGTATTTCAATTGCGAATTTATTTTCCTGAGCTTCTTTATCCGGAATGGCAAATAAGACCAGAGGTGCGCCTTTTTCAGTTTTCCAAACCGCTTCAACTGCGGCAACTTTTGCCGGTTGATGTTCAAGCGAATTTAATCCATGCAAATCGCCTAGAAATATTTGTATGGGAATTAATATTGCTGCTGCAATAACCGCAGTTTTTAATGCAAGTCGTGGTGCGGGTTTGTGGTCTTTTTTTAAGATTCGATAAGCAGAAATTCCCGCAATTAAAAATGCAGCGGTTAATCCTGACGCCACTAACATATGCGCTAATCGATAAGGCATGGAAGGATTAAAAATAATCTCAAACCAATCGAGTGGAAATGCCTTGCCGTCACGCATCTCAAAACCGGTGGGTGTTTGCATCCAGGAATTAAGTGCGATAATCCAAAACGCTGACATGGTTGTACCGAATGCAACCAGAAATGTCGCGATAGTATGCAATCGATTCGAAACACGATTGATGCCAAACAACATTATGCCCAAAAAAGTGGCTTCCAAAAAAAATGCCGTCAGTACTTCATAGCCCAATAGTGGTCCGGCAATATTGCCAACGGTTTCCATATAACCCGGCCAATTAGTGCCGAATTGAAAACTCATGGTGATGCCACTGACAACACCCAATGCAAACGTCAACGCAAATACTTTTACCCAAAAACGATAAGCGCGCATCCAAACGTCATCGCCATCACCCTTGTAACGAATTTTGAAATAAAACAAAAACCAACCGAGTGCGATTGAAATGGAAGGAAATAAAATATGAAAAGAAATATTAGCAGCGAATTGAATGCGTGAGAGTAGTAAAGTATCGAGGAGTGGATCTGACATATTGTGTTACCTCTTTGGTAGAAATTCACCCACTTAATCCTCGCTTTTTAAAGTGAGGAATTATCCCCTCACCCTGGCAAGTGAGGGCTGGGGTGGAGTCATGCTTTTTTTCCCAGATTAAAAATTTTGTCTTTCATATCTAAAACTTTCCCAATGTTGCTGCCCAGTTTTAGCATCGAACTTAAATGGCTTTTATCCAATCGCTGCACTTCCTCAGTCCAGACAGTCAGCATTTCCATCAATTCATACATATCTTTCATGCGTTCCTGTGCGTATTCTTCTTCGGTGTTGGCCGGTTTTTCGAGGAGTAGATTGCGTAGCGCTGACATGGTGGGATCCATTTCGCGTTTGCGTCTTTGTTGAATCAGGATTTTGGCTATGTCCCAAGCGCTGCCGGGTGCGGAATAAAACTCGCGGCGGTCGCCGGGGAAATGCTGTAGCTTGATAAGTTCCCA
>CAZICR010000414.1:0-3269 GCA_964537795.1 uncultured Cellvibrionaceae bacterium
TTTGTTGATTCTCTTGAAAGTAAAGGGGCGAAAGTTGAGGTACGGATTGGTCATCTTGATGATCATGACTCTTTGAGTTCCTTGCTTGAACAAAAAATCCATGATCTAAAAGGTATAGTTCATTTAGCTGGAATGTTGGAAGATGGCGCTTTTAATAATTTAACAGAATCACAGTTTTTAAAAGTCCTGTCACCTAAAGTGAAAGGTACCTGGAATCTTCACCAATTGACTAAATCCTTGCCTTTGGATTTTTTTATTTTATTTTCATCAGCATCTTCACTGTTGGGTGCAGCAGGGCAAGCAAATTATGCTCTTGCTAATGGGTTTATGGATGCATTTGCGCAGTATCGACATCAATTGGGATTGCCTGCAACCAGTGTTAATTGGGGCCCCTGGTCGGAAGCTGGAATGGCTTCAGAGCAATCCAAATCCCGTAAAAATTGGACAAATGATTCTTTTGGCGGCCTATCATCATCAAAAGCGATTAAATTATTTTCACGTTTAATTCGCCAAAATTTGAATGCCCCGCAAATTGCTATTTTGCCTTATAGATGGCCTGAATTGTTTAGCCACTTCCCTGTTTCGTTTATCCCTTCAATTTTAAAACAACAGGCTCATCTTGCTTTGCCAACAAAAACGGATGAAAAAATTGGTTCGGATGAAATAGTTGCCCAACTCAAATCACTGGATATGGTTTTGGCAGACCGCAAACATTTGGCAGTGAATTATTTGCGGGAACAAGTCAGAAAAATATTAGGTTTCTCTGAAAGTGATCCTATAGATACGCAGCGTTCATTTTTGGATACAGGATTTGATTCACTCATGGCGGTATCATTTCGTACAGCTCTGGCCAAAACATTTTCCTGTTATTTTCCGGCAACATTGATTTTTGATTATCCAAATCTTAATTCGCTTGCTGATTATTTAGTCAATCAGTTGGTTGAATTAAATGAAAAAGAATCAATTACAAAGGAAACTATTAATAAACAAATCAATACTCATAAAAATCATCAAATAATTGATGAGCCTGAACCTATTAATATTGATGATATTTCATCTATGAGCCAAAGCGAGCTGGAAAAGTTACTTGAATCTGAACTTAACGACATTGAAAGGATATTGGAAATATGAACGCACAAGACATTAACTCAAATCCAACCCAGAAGGCCTTGCTTGCTGTAAAAGCGATGAAGCAAAAGTTGGAAGATATACAAAAACGTAAAAATGAACCTTTGGCAGTTGTAGGAATGTCTTGCCGATTACCGGGTGGAGTTAACTCACCTGAGGAATTTTGGCAGTTACTTGTCGATAAAAAAGATGCGATTACAGACATACCGCAAGATAGATGGAATCTGGAGGATTATTTTGATGCAGACCCTGCAGAACCCGGAAAAATCTATGTCAAACAAGGAGGTTTTGTTGATGGTGCCTATCAATTTGATCCTGATCTTTTTGGTTTATCGAAACGCGAATCTATCAGCATGGATCCGCAACAACGTTTGTTGCTGGAATTAAGTTGGGAAGCGTTGGAGCGTGCTGGTATAGCACCTCGTAAAGCGGAATCCCGCAATAATACCGGGCTTTTTATCGGCATGGCGACTAACGATTATGCGCGGTTTCACATGCACTCTGCTGATACCTGCGATATAGATGTGTATTCTTTTACAGGTTGTGCACCAAGTATTGCCAGCGGCAGAATTTCACAATTGTTGGATTTGGGTGGCCCCACATTAACTGTGGATACTGCTTGTTCGTCATCCATTGTTGCTTTACATCTGGCGCGACAAAGTATTTTAAATGATGAATGTGAAATCGCTTTGGTGGGCGGAGTTAATTTGATGTTAACTCCGGAAAATACAGTTTATTTTTGTAAAACCAGTGCGCTTTCTCCTGATAGCCGATGTCATACTTTTGATGAGAAAGCCAATGGCTATGTGCGTTCTGAAGGCGCAGGCGTGATTGTATTGAAACGTTTAAGTCAGGCAATTGTAGACAAAGATAATATTCTGGCCGTGCTTCTGGGATCTGCGATCAATCACGATGGTGAAGGTATTGGATTAACGGCACCTAATGGCGAATCACAACAGCGTCTGGTTGAAAAAGCGTTAAAAACTGCAGGAGTAAATTCCGATGATATTTCCTATATAGAAGCCCATGGCACAGGAACTCCATTAGGTGATCCAATAGAATTGCAAGCCTTGGGTAAAGTGTTTTCTTCACGTAAAGATTCAATAGCTATTGGTTCCTGTAAAAGTAATATTGGCCATACAGAAGCTGCAGCAGGTGTGGTCGGTATTATTAAAACAGTCTTATGTTTACAACATAAAAAACTCGCGCCTAATTTACATTTTAACCAAGCCTCCAGTTTTATTCCCTGGGATAAATTACCTTTGCGTGTTGTAAAAGATGTTGAAGATTGGCAACCCATTTCAGGTAAACGGATTGCAGGTGTTAGCTCGTTTGGATTTAGTGGTACCAACTCTCACGCTATATTTACTGAACCTCCATTGCCTTCGTCATCTTTTGACAAATCTGATGCTGAAGTTTTGGTTCTGTCAGGTAAGACTTCTCAACGATTACATAAAATGGTAAGAAAATCGCTGGATTATTTACAATCCAATCCTGATGTTTCATTGAGTAATTTTTGTTATTCCATGAATCGCGGGCGCCATCATTTTGCCAATCGATTGGTTATTCATGCCAAGAGTATTGTTGAGTTGAAACAAAAACTTGTTGAATTTTATCAAAAAAATGTTGCTGATGGATTAATAACCAAGTCATTGGAAAAATTACCTTTGGCGCTGGAGTTACGTCAATCCGCATTGATTATGAAGCCCGTATTTTCTTACTTGCGCCAACATGATAATTATTTCAAAAAAATAGTGACAGACTGCGAAGCATTATTTCATGTCCATGGATTATTAACGCAAGAACCCGCCGATCAGTCGCAAGAGCCTGCCGATCACTCACAAAAAATTGTTGAGCGGTTAGATGTAACCTACCTTTCTGAATTCCAGAATTACCCTGAATTATTCTGTAATTACTATGCCTGGATGAAATGGATTGGTGATCTTGTAGGCCAAATCGATTATTTGAGTGTTGATGGTGTAGGGGTACTGGCTGCGGCCTGTTATGTTGAAGAAATACAATTACAGGATGCAGTTGCACTATGCGCTATGTTTGTTAAAGGAAAACATTTTGCTATTCAAACAAAATCGAAAAGTTCAGCAAAAACAGCCTATTTGATAAATGGAAAATATGAATTAAAG
>CAZICR010000415.1:0-3247 GCA_964537795.1 uncultured Cellvibrionaceae bacterium
TCATTATCTCGAGTGTTGTGGGTACGCTCGGTATTCTGGGTTTTGGGTTGGGACTGGTTGTGATGCGCAGAGCGGTCGCGCCTGTTGCACAACTCGCTAAAGTAGTCGCAGACATTGATCTGGAAAATCTTTCTGCAGGCGATCATAAACGCATAGACGCCAGCAAATTCGGCGACGATGAAATTGGTTTGCTCGCCGGGACCATCGAAAAAACGCTTGAACGTATCGGCGAATTTATTGCGAGGGAGCGATACTTTACCGGTTCAGCCAGTCATGAATTACGAACACCCATCACGGTAATAATGGGCGCACTGGAGTTACTGGAACAAAGCGATTTGTCAGCTGCTGATGAGAAAGTAATAAATCGAGTGAGGCGCGCCACACTTGATATGAAGACCACAATTGAAATGTTCTTGTGTCTTGCTCGCGAAACCGACGATGGTTTGTATGAAGAAGAATTTTTAGTGGAGCCTCTGGTGAGTCAATCAATAGATCAGCAGGCCCACTTACTCAGCGGCAAATTTGTCGATGTTGAAATTGATCAACTCGCAAAACCCAAAGTCTGCGGGCATCCACAAGCCTTTGCTATAGCCGTCAATAATCTCGTCAGAAATGCATTCGAACACACACTCGCCGGGCAAGGGCCAATCACAATTCTCATCAAAGACCAGGAACTGTTAATCACCAATCAACTGAGCAACGACACAGAAGCACAGCACACACCAATCGAAATCCCGTCTCAAGGATACGGCCTGGGTTTAGGTATTGTTCAACGCCTGTGTGAACGCAATGGCTGGTCGTTTTCACTGCAAGCTGATGAAACGCGTGTAGCGGCGCGGCTATCGTGGTGATGGGGTAGAAATCGCGGGGTTTCTACCCTTTTTGTTTTGCCTGTTATGTCGTGTAATTGATTTTTGATTTGTATTCGGGTATCAAGACTTTTGTTCTGATTTGATTAATGTCTGCTTTGTGCCCAAAGCGGTCATTGAAAATGGAATTATCTTTCCATCTAACCATACCCCAAGGCTTCCAACAAATAATCCGAACCCAACAAATTATTGATATCCGTAAATTCCGGACGGGTTTCAATTAAATAATTTGAATTGGGATTCTGGCGTAGGTTGGCGTGGAGCGAAGCGATACCCAACACAATAGAGAGTGAAATTTATTTCAGCATTTTTGTAGGCTGGAAGAGCCAGGCGACTTCCGGCGCAAAGGGTAAATAATTCGTAGATAAATAAAACCTCGTCAGTGGTATCTGACGAGGTTTTGGCTTTTCGTTTTGTTAAAAAACCATTGATCAGGCTGGGCTGACCAATCAGATCATTTAAAATATTGACTCTGATTAAAGATTTACATCACAAACATTATTAGTAAATTCCCATTCAAAATACCGATTAAACGATTGAAAATTTAATGCTTTTGGATAATCTCTTTTTGACTCAAAGTGAAGCTCACACGGAGTGATGTCCGTAGGCACCTTCATGTTGCACGAAAATAATCGTTCATTATTTAGGCGAAAACTACAGATTTTTAATTGATGAACAAGATTTGTTATAGAAATGTGAATTAATTTTGAAATCAAATTGCAGATCCTTTGCAATGTGTTTGAAAAATTAAAGTTTTCACGTGAAGGCAAATGTCGCGGACAAACGGACAGGACAGCGGCAGAAAAAATTAAAGCGAGTGTACGTGCAAAAGTAGAGCATTCGTTTTTTTATATTAAGCGAGTGTTTGGTTACAGCAAAGTTCGCTATCGCGGATTGGAGAAAAATACCAATCGTTTGTATGCATTAGCGGGCCTTGCGAATTTGATGCGAATGAAACGTTGGTTGACTCCCTAGCGGGAGTCCGCCTGCAATTTGCCGATTGCGCAAATTGCAGGCGGAAGGTGATGTAAAAAGCGGTAGTTTCATCGAAAAATTCTGATTTAATTTATGGGTCGGAATTCTTTTGGGTTTAAACTGAATTTTTCAGAGGTTCCTTAAATATAAATAGCAGTTAAATCATTCATAATTTCCATCTCTTCTGCCGAATATGGCAACTTATTGCATGATTGCATTTCATGCAATATACCTTTCAACGGAAGTATTTTTTCTCTCATATGTAATGTGTCAATAAGCTTAGCTTTACAAGCCTCATCAATTACGACCCTCTCGATTATTTCCTGCATTTTTTGTTTTGCATAATCTATTGAATAAAGATTCATCGACAATTACCTGCCAAATTTAACAATTTATGTTACTCAAGCTTATACAACATTCCAAATGGAACTTCATTTTTTATAATATCGTTAGATCTAAAAAATAATTTATATTTTTTTGTTTTCTATTGTTTTACAAATGAATGCTCCATCTGTAGCTATTCTGTAGCTTGCTGACTCTATGGATGGGATATTTTTGAATTTGAAAAAATCAAGTGCTCCTCTATAATTAAGTTCAAAATTTTTGTCCCAAAGTGAATCTGCAATTGAAATGTATGAACTATCGTCATTCTCTATATTTGCATGCACAATTCTGCATGCAGACCCGTGTCCACCGGTATATAAAATTGCTGTCACAAATGGAGCATTCGTTGTATTTATAAAATCATTTTTATAAAACTGACTTGCTTGTAAATATATGTGATCGTTGATCGAGTAATAGTGTGGATCAAAAAACTTATTAGGTTCTATTTCTCTAACAATTTCTTTTAGTGGTGCCCATTTTTTAAAAAAAGATAGACTTAATAGTTCTGTGTTTATTGTGGCCATTTAAAAATCTCACCTCGTACTTTGCCTTTGTTAAACAGCCAGAGCCATTAAACTCAACACTACTAAAGTGATTCCCATCTCCGTTAATCCTCCATCCAATCCAATTCCATTTCTTTACTTTGAAAAAATAACTTAACTGCGACTGTTGCCATTAATTTTTGAAAAACAAATCGAGCCGGATATTCTGCGTATTGTCCGCCCGCACAAATTTCGACAACTTCATTTTCTTTTTCATTTATATTAATAAGTGTGTAATTTTTTTCATCGAAAGTTGTTAGTGTGATCACATAGGAATCCTCCTCTCCGCCACCGATTAGCAGATTGCACCCATCATCTCTTAGTAAGGACAACAATGTTGAAGATTTACCATTTAGTTGGTCGAGCTTGGATAGACTTTCATCAAGACTGGCGTTTTCGTAAATCTAATCTACGTTTTCGCTTTTAACTCTTTGATCAATTATCAATTTCATACTAATTCCTACGGAAAAATTTCGA
>CAZICR010000416.1:0-3246 GCA_964537795.1 uncultured Cellvibrionaceae bacterium
GGACTGGCTCCTCCCTTTGAAAAAGGGAGGCGGGGGAGGGATTTAAGATGGTCAAACTTTTCTGAGTTTTTAATCCCCCTAACCCCCCTTTTTCAAAGTGGGAACAACTCCCTGTTTAATTAAGAAGGGGGGAATAAAGTCCCTCCCCACTCCGGCGTTAAAAAACTACACAAATCCAGCCAGCCTGTTTAGAATGCGCGCCTGATTCGATTAATGTTTGGAGTCGCATATGACCTTTGTTGTTGGGGAAAACTGCATCAAGTGTAAGCACACTGACTGTGTTGAAGTCTGCCCGGTGGATTGCTTTTATGAAGGCCCTAACTTTCTGGTCATTCACCCTGATGAATGTATTGATTGCGCCCTGTGTGAGCCAGAATGTCCAGTAGGTGCAATTTTCTCGGAAGACGAATTGCCAGAAGATCAAGCCGTATTCCTGGAGCTAAATGCCGAATTGGCGCAGGTTTGGCCAAACATTACCGAGATTAAAGACGCCCCCGCCGATGCTGCCGAATGGGATGGTGTGCCGGGAAAACTGCAATACCTTGAACGCTGATGGCTCGTTACTTTCAGAAACCCTGTCTATGACAGGGTTTTTTTTCGTCTGAAAAAGGGCAGATCAAAAGCCTGTGCTACACTCAAAATGCCTGTAATAGGCGGCCTAATGAAAAATATCAAAACCCCTGATTCAGGTTAAGGTGAAACTTATGGCGAATGATAAAAACTACAATGAAAAACGTGACTTCATCCGCATGAAAATCAGCGCCCCTCTCGGCGCCAAGTTAAGTACCGCAGGCAAAGTAATAGAAGGCATGTGTCGCGATTTAAGTGGCGGCGGCTTACAAGTTGAAACCAAGGAGCCTCTCTCCATGGGAACAGAACTCGAAGTTGAAGTTGCTTCATCTCATGGCCATAGTCCCAGCCTGAAGGCCAATGTAAAAGTAGTGCGGGTATTGGAAATTAATGCTGGCAATTTTTTGGTGGGAATGGAAATTCTGAATTTGATTGAATGATTTGTTCCCTCACACTGAGAGGAGATTGCCCCTCCCTTTGAAAAAGGGAGGGATTTAAGATGGTCACATTCTTCTGCGATTTTAAATCCCCCCTAGATCCCTTTTTCAAAGTGGGGAATAAAAAAACCTCGACAATGTCGAGGTTTTTTTATTCCCGCTCCCTTTGGGAGAGTTAGGGATTCTTACAAACTAGCCAAGGCCGAATTCAAAGTCGCGCTCGGACGCAAAGCTGCCGAAACCTTCGCGAAATCAGGGCGATAATAACCACCCAAATCCACAGGCTTGCCTGATGCCGCTTTTAACTCATCGACGATTTTGGTTTCGTTTTCAGTCAGGTTTTTTGCCAGAGGCTTAAACTCTGCAGCCAATTGTGCATCATCTGTTTGTGCAGCTAAAGCTTGCGCCCAATACAGCGCCAAATAGAAGTGGCTTCCGCGATTATCCAACTCACCGGCTGCACGACCAGGTGATTTGTTGTTGTCGAGGAAAGCACCATTGGCTTGATCCAGGGTTTTTGCAAAGACTTTCGCTTTGGCATTTTTGGTGACATTACCGAAATGATCCAGCGATTCAGCCAGTGCTAAAAATTCACCAAGAGAGTCCCAACGCAAATGACCCTCTTCAACAAATTGTTGAACGTGTTTTGGAGCAGAACCACCAGCGCCAGTTTCAAATAATCCGCCGCCATTCATTAATGGAACAATCGACAACATTTTTGCTGAAGTACCTAATTCCATAATCGGAAATAAATCCGTCAGATAATCGCGCAAAACATTACCGGTTACCGAGATAGTATCTTTACCTGCACGAATACGATCCAAGGAATATTGAATCGCTTCTTCCGGGGTTTTTATATAAATTTCTAATCCTGATGTATCAAAATTTTTCAGGTAAGTATTCACTTTCACAATTAATTGCGCATCGTGAGCACGCTTTGGATCCAACCAGAAAACGGCTGGCGTGTTGGATGCACGTGCGCGATTAACCGCCAGTTTTACCCAATCCTGAATAGGTGCGTCTTTCACTTGGCACATACGCCAGATATCACCGGCTTCTACATTTTGTTCCAACAAAACATTTCCGGACGCATCGGTAACACGCACCACGCCATCCGCAGGAACTTGGAAAGTTTTATCGTGTGAACCGTATTCTTCTGCAGCTTGTGCCATTAAACCTACGTTGGGCACGCTGCCCATGGTCACAGGATTAAACGCACCATTCTTTTTGCAATCATCAATCACGACTTGATAAATGCCAGCGTAACAACGATCAGGAATACAGGCTTTGGTATCTTGCAATTTACCTTCGGCATTCCACATTTTGCCGGAATCGCGAATCATGGCAGGCATGGATGCATCGACAATCACATCGCTCGGCACATGCAAATTGGTAATGCCCTTGTCAGAATTCACCATAGCCAACGCAGGGCGCGTGGCATAAAGCGCTTTGATATCCGCCTCAATTTCCGCTTGTTTTTCTGCAGGGAGCGATTTGATTTTGGTATAAAGATCACCAATACCGTTATTCAGATCCACGCCCAATTCTTTCAACACAGCGGCGTGTTTTTCCAAAACCGGTGCGTAATAAACTGAAACGAAATGACCAAAAATAATCGGGTCAGACACTTTCATCATGGTCGCTTTCAAATGTACTGACAGCAACACACCTTTGGCTTTTGCATCTTCAATTTGTTCAGCGATAAAACTGCGCAGAGCTTTTTTGCTGAGCACAGAGGCATCAATAATTTCGCCTGCTAACACTTTTGTCGATTCTTTCAATACTTTGTTATTGCCATCTTTGGCAATCAATTCAATTTTTACTGAACCTGCGTCTTTAATCAGCGCAGATTTTTCGCTACCGTAAAAATCATTGCCGCTCATATGTGATACATGCGATTTGGAATCAGCAGACCAAGCACCCATTTTGTGCGGATTTTTACGTGCGTAATTTTTGACTGATAAAGGTGCGCGGCGATCCGAGTTACCTTCACGCAATACAGGGTTCACAGCAGAACCTTTGATTTTGTCGTAACGCGCTTTTGCATCTTTTTCTGCGTCGTTAGTCGGTGACTCGGGGTAATCAGGAAGGTTATAACCTTGCTCCTGCAGTTCTTTGATTGCGGCTTTCAATTGTGGAATCGAGGCACTGATATTCGGGAGCTTGATAATGTTTGCTTCCGGCGTAGTCGCTAACTGACCCAATTCTGAAAGATGATCACCAATACGTTGTTCAGCTG
>CAZICR010000417.1:0-3241 GCA_964537795.1 uncultured Cellvibrionaceae bacterium
TTTCTTAATTTCCAACGCGCATTTTATTACCTTGTTATTTGCATTTTTCGTTGTGATGTATTCCATTACACAAGTCAGTGAAAGTAAATATCGCGTCTTGTCTGAATCTTTTGTAGAAGCATTTAACGAACCTAATGATTCGCAAGCCAACCCCGAACCTCAACAAAATACCGCTCCCTCAAATGATGTGATTACGCCAATCGATATGGGAAAAACCGCAACAGAACAAGCGACCAGTAACGAGCAGGTTGCAATCGTCAGCGATCAGGCATCCAATGATGTAACCCCCGCAGTAGATGAAGCAGGTGAACCCGTTACGCCGGTAAAAAATAGCGATGAACTTTCACAAATTTCCGATCTGGTCAGCGATAAATTTTCAGCACTAATTGATCAGGGTTTAATTCAAGTTGCCAGCAATGAACTTTGGCTACAAATCGAATTAAAAGACAGTATTTTGTTTACATCCGGTAGCGCTGATACCAGCGAACAGGCACAAAAAATATTTGACGACATTGCAATAATTTTAAAAGATTACGAAAACCCCATTCAGGTAGAAGGCTTTACCGACAATATTCCTATCAACAGCCCGCGCTACCCAACCAATTGGGAATTATCCACCGCACGCGCCAGCGCAATCGTAAAATATCTAGCCGCAAAAGGCGTAGCCCCAGAACGTTTATCCGCTGTAGGCTACGGCGAATACCAACCCGCCAGCACCAACGAAACCCCAGAAGGCCGCGCCCAAAACCGCCGCGTCACCGTCATGATCGCAAAAAGAAAAATGGATAGACCGAAAACAAATTTGTAAATTTAATTCCTTGACCTTCCTGCCTTTTCCTAATAGTTTCGCCTTTCGATTTGTAATGTGGATATATGGAGCTATGTCGATGGGCATCGGTTGGTTGCGTTTGGGTTTAGTATTTTTACTTGGATTGGTTTTCTGTTTGCAGGTGTCTGCGACTGAAATGGATCATGAAATGGAAATCGGTTTGGGGGTTGGCGGGCAATATTTGCCTCATTATCGTGGGTCGCGTGAAACGCATACAAAAGTCTTACCCATCCCGATTGTTGAATACAGAGGTAAAGTATTTAAATCAGATCGAGATGGAACACGTGTGGAATTAGCCCTCTCGGATCGAATTGAATTTAATCTCAGTGCTGACTTGGCCTTGAATGATGGTGCAGAAGATAACCTTTTGCGACAAGGTATGCCTGAGCTTGAATCGGAATTTCAATTGGGGCCATCGATCAATATTGATTTGACGGGAAATGGATTTAATCGGGGATTGTTATTACGTTTACCTGTTCGGCCTGCTTTAGCTGTGGGTAGTGATATTGACTATATTGGATATACATTTAATCCCATGCTGACCTATATTCAACCGGATTTTTTAGGAAAATGTCGCCTTAGTTTGGATGCGGGATTTCTTTATGGCTCACAGGATTATCATCAGCATTACTATAGTGTTGCGTCTGAATATGTAACGGATACCAGAGCGGAGTACAAAGCTAAATCAGGGTTCAGTGGTACATTTACAGAAATTGGAATTTCTTCGAAAAGAGGAAATATTGTCTATGGCATCAGCTTTCGGTATGACAATTTGTCGGATGCTGTTTTTTATCCCAGCCCTTTAGTAGAAACCAATGATTATTGGAGTGTTTCATTTGCTGTTGGTTGGATGTTTAAAACCTTTAGATGGAATAATCCTGAGTAAAATATGAAAACTTTGGTTTTGTTGAGTTTATTTTTATTTTGTTGTTCTTCATTTGCCGAAGAAAAGGTTGTCGATAAAGTTGTGGTCTACAAAGCCAAACGACAAATGCAATTATTGTCAGGTACAGAAGTCATCAAAAATTATTCAATTTCCCTGGGTGACAATCCAATTGGACACAAAGTACAAGAAGGGGACGAGCGTACTCCAGAGGGGGATTATGTGATTGATTATCGCAATCCGCAAAGTCGTTATCACTTGTCCTTACATATTTCTTATCCCAATGAGAAAGATAAAGAAAATGCAAAGAAATTGGGCGTGAGCCCCGGCGGTGATATTATGATTCACGGCTCACCAAAAAATTTTCAATGGTCAGAATCTTTATTAAAAAATATGGATTGGACTGATGGCTGTATTGCGATTACAAATAAAGAAATTGAAGAATTTGGTCGGTTGGTAAAAAATGGTACCAAAATCACTTTGTATCCTTGATTAATTGACCCCACCCTAACCCTCCCCTTGCCAGGGGAGGGGACTAAAAAGAGGCTAATTTTTTCCGCTTTTTTCAGGCACAGATGTTGCTCAACTGCTTATAGCTTTTGTTCATTTGCGAAATTTTCAGAACAAGCTACAACCAAAGTATGAGCAAGCGGAGTTGTCTGTGCGCATTATTGCTATTTCCAATCAAAAAGGTGGGGTAGGTAAGACGACTACTACAGTTGCGCTGGGCGGCTTGATTGCTGACTCGGGGAAAAGGGTGTTGCTGATTGATCTTGATCCTCACGGTTCCCTGACCAGTTATTTTTTTCCCAATCATGAACATCCCCTTACCAGCTACACCCTGTTTCAGGAGCGGCAGCATTTGTCGCATGACACTATATCGCGACTAATTTTGCCTACGGCTTTTTCCGGTTTGTCACTAATGCCGTCGGCAACAGCCCTGGCGACTTTGGAGCGGCAGGTGATAGGTCAGGATGGAATGGGCTTGGTACTGTCCAGAAGTTTGCAATTAATTGAACAAAATTTTGATTACGTTTTATTGGATACTCCGCCGTTGTTAGGCGTGTTAATGGTGAACGCTCTGGCGGCAGCGGATTATTTGTTGATGCCTACCCAAACCGAGTATCTGGCACTGAAAGGATTAGAACGTATGGTGAGTACTTTGACCATGATGGCGCGCTCGCAAAAGCGGAATCTTGACTACACTATTATTCCGGTCATGTTTGATCGTCGTACCCAAGCATCAGTGACCAGCTTGAGACAGTTGCGCAATACTTATGGCGACAAAGTTTGGCCGGGGCATATTCCGATTGACACACGATTCCGAGACGCCAGCAAAGCGGGTGTTCCTCCGCATTTGTTTGATCCAGCCAGTCGGGGTGTCGAAGCTTATTTATCCTGTTGGCATTGGTTGGAAAAACGTTTTAATACCAAGGTGAATGTGTGAGTGATATCAGGCCACCCGATGATAGCTTGAGCAATTATTTTGATGAATTGCTGAAGGGCGATCTGGACAACAATGCGCAAAT
>CAZICR010000418.1:0-3241 GCA_964537795.1 uncultured Cellvibrionaceae bacterium
AACCAAAACCCGTTGAGCACCCCAATACCAATACTTTTTTCGGGGCGCCTGCTACTGCACCTTGGGTTTTGGTGAAAGCAATTTGCTCTTGAACATTGGCTGCACAACCTTGGGGATGAGCGTTAGTGCAAATAAATCCGCGAACTTTTGGCTTAATAATCATCGACTTACCCTAGTTTACCAGTGGAGAAATGAATAAAAGCGGCCATTATAGTGTGATGCAAGAGATAAATCAGCGTTTTAACCTTTTTATTCCCATCAAAGATTGTATACCCTTGCCGTTCCATAATTGGCCCCAAGGAGTTTATGTCATGTTTTATCCCATGTTTGCGATGGTGCTATTAACCCTGATTGTTGCAGGAATTTTATTGTTTTCACGTATTAAAGCAGCCAAGTCAGGCAGTGTGGATCCTCGTGTTTTTAAATTAAATCAATCAAAAGAAATCCCTGATCGTTTAATCCAAATCACCAATAATTATTCCAATCTTTTTGAAATACCGATTCTCTTTTATATCGCCTGTTTGTTTTGCATTATATGGCAGTACCAAAATCACGTAATGTTAGGACTTGCCTGGTTGTTTGTAGTATCACGTGTTGTTCACAGCTGGATCCATCTTACTCATAATAAAATTATTCCGCGATTGTTTGCATTTTTAACCAGCGTGGTTTGCGTAATGGCAATGTGGCTTTTGCTTTTCATACATATTGTTTCCCGATAACTATTGCTTCACAAGAAAATTACAGCTATTTGAATTAATAAAACAAATAGATCAAACAACGCTTCTTTACAAAATCCAAACTGATCCCATCAACGCCATGACTTATCATGGTGTTTTTTTAAATCGAGAATCATCATGATCAAACACGAGCCTAATCCACTGTACGTTGCTGATAAAAATCGTTACCAGCAAATGCAATATCAACATTGCGGACGCAATGGTTTGCAACTTCCTAAATTGTCATTAGGACTCTGGCAAAATTTTGGTGCAGTGGATTCCATGAGTAATGCACGTGCCATGTTACGCCGTGCGTTTGATTTGGGTATCACCCATTTTGATTTGGCCAATAATTATGGGCCGCATTATGGATCAGCTGAAAGTAACTTTGGACAATTATTCCAGCAAGATTTTATTCCCTATCGAGACGAGCTGATTATTTCCAGCAAAGCCGGTTACGACATGTGGCCAGGCCCTTATGGCAAAGGTGGATCACGTAAATACCTAATTTCCAGTTGCGACCAAAGTTTAAAGCGCACAGGTTTGGAATATTTTGATATTTTTTATCATCATTGTATGGATCCAGAAACACCCATTGAAGAAAGCATGCAAGCACTGGATTTTATTGTGCGCTCAGGTCGTGCACTTTATGTCGGCATCTCCAATTATCAACCGGCACAAACACAAGAAGCTGTAAAAATATTGCGTGCGCTGGGTACACCTTTATTAATTCATCAACCCAGATACAACCTGTTTGATCGCTGGATCGAAAATGGTTTAACCGATGTTCTATTAAATGAAGGGGTCGGCTCAATTGTATTCTCACCTTTGGCGCAAGGTGTACTGACCAACAAATATTTGAACGGAGTCCCCGAAGGCTCAAGAGCTTCACGCCCCGAATTGATTTATTTAAATAATAAAGATATCACTCCGGAAAAAATCAAAAAAGTTCGCACCTTAAATCAAATCGCCGAATCACGCGGACAAACACTCGCACAAATGGCAATTGCCTGGACATTACACAATAAAGCCGTCACCAGTTGTTTGATCGGCGCCAGCCGCCCCGAGCAAATTGATGATTCGGTCGCAGCATTAAACAATTTGGAATTTAGTGCGGAAGAGTTGGTTAGGATTAATAAGATTGTGGCGTAAAACATTAGCCCGCCTACCTCCCACCAATTAAAAAGGGAGTCGTCCCTCCCCCACTTTGAAAAAGGGGGGCTAGGGGGGATTTAAAATTTCAGAAAAAATGACCATCTTAAATCCCTCCCCCGCCTCCCTTTTTCAAAGTGAGGAGCCCGTACGCGCACTTAACAAGTAAAGTGAGAAATCAAATAACCCGCCCTTGAAACCAAATCAACACCGGGTAAGCTGCTGGCCAAATCCAGAAAAAACGATTTAGCCCAAACAAACACGCATTAGCCAAATGAAAAATCACTGCAATAAAAAGTGCAACATACAGTGCAGTCGATGAAAAAATTGCCACCGGAAAAATCAATTCAAATAAAATCACCGCCCAGGACATATAAAACATTAGATCCGGAGTTTTCGCCCATTGCCTTACTGATTGACTAACCGGATAAGCCGTGAATGCAAAAACATTTTCCAAGGCTTTTCCAGATCGCCATTCAGGGTTAATAACCTTCACCCAACCGGCTTGAAAATAAGAAAGCAATAATTGAATCGCCAAATACCCCAAGGCAATTTCCTGCCACAAATTTGTGTTTGTAAAAACCATTGAAGCCAAATGCGACAACCACAAGCATAACAACACCAACAAAGTCATAGTGTCGCTGCCACCGTTGTAAGGGCCTTGAAAACGCTTGATCAAGAGTAACGCAATCAATAACAAACCCGATTCCATCCACACCGGCAGAAAGCCAACCAATAAAAAACTAGCCAATACCAATCGAATCCAGGCTAATATTTTTTCCGGATTTTGGCCACGAATAAATTCCAGGCTTTGTTGGATTATTGCAAAAGCTAAAATGGTTTCCGCTATTCGCACAGCCATTTCCAAGGTCATGACTGCACGCCCCTTTTTACCAAAAAAGGCTTTGCCGAAAAAACAACTTCCTCCTTAACAAGATTATCTTCATAAGTAATCACACGAATTCGATAACAAAAATAAGGATAGTTTTCAGGCAATTTATTGTGACGATTCAATATCCACAAGATTCGCCGAGCGATTTCCTGCTCTCGAAATTCAGAATATTCGTCAAATAGATTTTCTGCGCAGGTATTGATGTATAAGCGCTCATTCCATTCAGGATTATGCAACAACCTAACAATTCCCCTAGTCAGCTCAATCTTATCCGGCAACACAGAAAATTCTTGCCAAATTTCTGGCTCCTCATCAGTATATTTTATAAATCCAAAATCAAAACGCGGCGAAGGGCCAATACCGCTGAAAAAGCGCCAGGAAGGAAAGATAATTGGAAGCAGGATTTTTAACATTAGAATTTATCAGGATCAAAGGTATTAATGCACTTTAATACATTGTCGGCAAAGACATATTCTTTACC
>CAZICR010000419.1:0-3239 GCA_964537795.1 uncultured Cellvibrionaceae bacterium
TAATCAAAGAATCCTACAAAGGCATCCGCCCCGCCCCAGGCTACCCGGCTTGCCCAGATCACACCGAAAAAACGCAATTATTTAAATTATTAGACGCCGAAAAAAATACCGGCATCACCATGACAGAACATTTCGCCATGCTCCCCACCGCCGCCGTGTCCGGCTGGTATTTCTCACACCCTGAATCGAAATATTTCAATACAGATAAAATTGAGAAAGATCAGGTTGAGAGTTTGGCGAAACGGAAAGGTGTGAGTGTGGAAGAGATTGAAAAATGGTTGAGCCCCGTCTTATCCTACGAACCCAGCGCTTGATGTAGGTTGGGGTGCAAACCCCAACATGTCGTACACGGATAAAAAATTGGCTGTTCCGAGTCAACGCTCGTTTTGATTTTTTGGATTTAAATTCAAAGATGGTCACGTTGGGGTTTGCCCCCCAACCTACGTAATGTGCACGAGTGTAGGGCGGGTCAAGACCCGCGGGGTGTGGCAACAACCTAAAAAAATTTAAAAGCAAAATTAAAAATGGTAACCGCAATGAACATAGAAAACTTAAGCGTCACCATATCTGATATTTACGAACAGGATATTCAACTTGCCTATGAAAATATCAACCAAGAACCGATAGGGTTCTGGCGCAGGTCTTTAATTCGACTCCTGATATCGCTATTTGAGTCAGAAGTTTTTTTGCTGAAAAGTTGTATCCTCACATATTGTAATGAAAACAACATTGTTCTAAAGCCGGAAAAACTACTTACTCTACAAGGAAAGAAATATACACTAGGAAATAATGGGAGGCTTAAAGAAGAGTTTATGATGGTAAAATTAGCAGATGATATAAAGTTTACATTTTTACAACTCAAAGATATCAGGAATTTTGACCTCGCGATAAGCTTTGAAGACAACGGCTGGAATAACTTAAAAGAAACAATAAAAATTAGAAATCGAATAACCCATCCTAAGTCACTAGAAGATCAAAAAATTTCAGCAGATGAAGTAGAAACATGCATGTCTGGGCGCGATTGGTTTTACTCAAATCACATAAATTTTATGAGACAACACAATGAATTTCTTGAGCACAAAATTTCAACTCTAGAAAGAATACTAAATAAACCAAATAGTAAAAAAATAAATCTATTAGGTGGCGGCAATTTTTAACATCACATTAATCTTTAAAACCGAAACCGCGGGTCTCGACCCGCCCTACACTCACTCCGAACCAAGAGAAAAACCAACATGCGTAAAACAGCTTTAATATTTATCCTAATCATCACAAACTTCTGCTTCGCCAAAGAACCCTACACAGGCGCAGACTACTCCGGTGTTTACAACTGCACGGGTGAGGACAGTCATGAAGGGCCTTATACGGGTTTTGTTACGCTGACATTGGTTCCCGAGCAAAGCACAGGTATTTACGGGGCCTATGAATTTAAATTAGACGTACCGGAATACGGAATTTATCTTGGGCAAGCGGCATCAGAAAACGATGTGATGGGAATTAATTTCGCATTAACCAATCCCGAACCCAAAGATTACGGCACCGGCATTGCGCGTTTCACCAAAACCAAAGACGGCAAATGGACATTCAAAAAATATTATTACGAAAAAGAATTCAAAGGCGGCAATTACGGAACGGAAATTTGTACGCAGAAGTAATATAGTCATGTAGGTTGGGCAGTAATGCCCAACATTGGACTTCGATCAAAAAAATATTGTTGGGCATTGCCGCCCAACCTACACAATCGGGTATCGGATGATTTTTTGGAGCAATCCATTTATCTATTTCAATAACTCTACGCAATCACCCAACTACCGAATCGCCCTAATCCCTACTGCACTGCGCAATTTTTCCAAAAAAGCTTTACTCCGTGCACGTGCTTTCGCGGCACCTTCCTGTAATTTTTCTTCAATGAATGCTGGATTGGCCAGAAGCGATTCGTACTTATCCCTGGCTTCTGCAATATGGGAATTGATCAATTCGAATAATTGTTTTTTTGCTTCACCCCAGGCAATACCCTTGGCAAATTCTTCGCGCATGTAAGCGGTTTGTTCTGGAGTTGCAAAGGCTTGCCAGATTTGAAAAACAGGTGCTGTATCGGGATCTTTGGGCTCGCCGGGTTCCAATAGATTGGTGAGAATTTTATTAATGGATTTTTTCAGTTGTTTCTCCGGTAAAAATAATGGAATGGTGTTGCCATAACTTTTACTCATTTTACGGCCATCCAAACCTTGCAGAACAGCAACATTATCATCCACTTGCGCGTCCGGTAATACAAAATATTCTCCGTAGTGATGATTGAAACGTGCGGCAATATCGCGAGCCATTTCAATATGCTGGATCTGATCCTTACCCACAGGCACTTTGTGTGCATTAAACATCAAAATATCGGCTGCCATTAAAATTGGATAAGAATACAAACCCATAGTAATTGCATAATCATCATCCTGATTCGCTTCACGATTGGCATCGACTGACGCTTTATAGGCATGCGCACGATTCATCAAACCTTTTGCTGCCATACAGGTTAGTAACCAACACAATTCGGGAATTTCCGGTACATCAGATTGGCGATAAAAAAATGCTTTGTCAGTATCCAAACCCAAAGCGAGCCAAGTCGCTGCAATTTCGCGTGTAGACTGGTGAACCATTTCAGGATCGTGACACTTGATCAGTGCATGAAAATCAGCGAGAAAATAAAAAGATTCCACCTGGTCATTTTGACTGGCAAGAATTGCCGGGCGAATTGCACCTACATAATTACCTAAATGGGGAGTACCTGTGGTGGTAATACCGGTTAAGACACGTTGTTTGTTCATAGTATGGATTCTAATTTATTAAATTGTTTTCACCTCCCCCGATAAGGGGGAAATTAGGAAGAGATCACTGTTGCGGATAATGTGATGCAGAATTTTTTAAAATACAAGCTTCAAATCCGGCCTGGGTTAACAACTGCACAGCGACATTCGCACGACGACCGGAATCATCTGTCACAACGTATAATACATCGGCACGAAGATCCTTTAAATAATCGCGCAATTGTTTGAGCGGAATTCCACGCGCACCCGTGACTGACTGTATTTTGCGTTCAAGTGGTAAACGCACATCCAATATTTCCCAGGTGCGGGAGATTTTTTTTAATTCATCCCCCGTGATTTGTCTCTGCACAGGTTCGGCCAACTGCTCAACAAAATCTTCCTTCTTCAGCTGCATCAATCGTCCATCCGTACACATTTCAACTG
>CAZICR010000420.1:0-3235 GCA_964537795.1 uncultured Cellvibrionaceae bacterium
GAATGGCGTTAAATCTGGACGGTGACCGAATTTTGGATGCTGTCGCGCGTGCTGGAGGTTTGACTTATCCGGATTTTCAAACTTATCTGGCGTTGCGTCGCGCCGGTAAAGAATGGGTGATTCGATTTGATGATTTGGCTCGTACCCCGAATAAAAATGTTTACCTGCGCGCCCAGGATACGCTTTATCTTTACCGTGAGCCTGACCGTTATCAGGTCTATGGCGCAGCAGGTATCAATAGCAGTTTTGATTTTACCAATCGACAAATGTCGCTCTCGGATGCCTTAGGCAGCGCGGGCGGGTTGAATCAGTCATTAGCTGATCCGGAAGAAATTTTCCTATTTCGCTATGAATCATCACAATCACTGAAACCTATGGTTGCCAATAGCGAATTGCAATCACAAATTCCAAACTCCGAACGCTTGCCGGTAATTTACAAACTGAATTTGCGCGAAGCGGAAGGCTTCTTTCTGGCAAGCAATTTCCCTTTACAAAATCGCGATATCATTTACCTCGCGAATGCAGAAAGTGTTGAATTTTCACGGTTCCTGAATTTACTGGATGCCAGTGCAGTGACAACCATTAATGTAAAAGAGGCAGGCGATCTCAACGATTGATGGCCTGAAAAATTATGTCTTTTGAAAACGCTATAGATTTACGCATATTCGTCGCTATTTTACGTCGTCGATTATTGTTGATAGCAATTTGTTTTTTGGTGCTGATGGGCAGTGCAATCACCGCCATCAGTTTCGTAAAAGAAGAATTTACGGCTGAGGCCAGAGTGTTACTGGATAAAAAATTATCAGGCACGGTGTTGGAGCTTTCGCATGTCCCTCAATTGGGTTTGGATAAAGCGGCAATAGAAAGTGAAATTGAAATTTTACATTCGCAAACAGTAATGGATACAGTCATTGAATTACTTGAAGCCACACCTTTAACAGAGACCTCTATTTCACCGACCTCATCAGGCGTTGATGAATTTATGCGGAAGTACCGTGACGGTTTGCAAAGCATTACGCAAAAGGAATCCAAGCCACTTTTTTTCAAAGAGCCGCCATCAGAATCTGTAACCGGTTTTCAACAATACCAGTCGCTGTTAAAAGGGCTCGCCGTATCGCGTGTGGGTGACTCTTATGTATTGCGCATCAGTTATACCGCCAACTCACCGGATCTTGCTGCGCAAATGGCGAATGCATTTGCCAACGCTTACATAAAAGAGCAGCGACGGGTATTAGCAACAAAATCTGATCAGACACTGACATGGTTTCAAACGAAACTGGATGACTTGAAAAGAATGGCGCAAAACGCAGACAAATCTGTAGCCGATTTTCGTTTGCGATATAACACCCAGGGCAACTCCGGTGCCACGTTGAATCAACTCAATGTATTGGTAAAAGAATCGGAAACCTATCATCAGATACTTAACGATTATCTGGATCGTTACCAAACCATGAATCAGGAAAGTTCTTTTCCTGTTAGCGAATCCCGTGTGATTTCCCAAGCTCTTCCACCACCCAATAGAAGCCATCCCAGAACGCCGATTTTATTAGGTGTTGTATCCATAGTGGCATTGGGATTGGGCATTATGCTCGCGTTGTTTGTCGATCTTAACGAAAAGTCCATACGCCGTGCAGGACAATTAGGTAGTGAATTGACCATCCCTTTTATTGGATTTGTGCCACTTACCCGATTCTGGCAAAAAATAAAAACACAACCGCTAAAAATTCTTGATGGTAAACCTGTGACAAAAGAACAGCAGGTTTATGCACTGCAAAATCCACAGAGCGACTATGCCATTGCGGTGAGGGGTATGGCCGCGCATCTTTCACAATTTGCAGCGGGTTCTGGCGCGCGTTTGGGAATGACTAATATGGATTCATCGTCATCGAGCCAACAATTGATGTACAACCTGTCTGAATATTTGGCTATGGGAAAGGCAAAGTGCCTTTATCTTGATACTAATTTTAGTTACAGCAATGGTGATAATCAAAATAAGGGCTGGGTGAATCTACTTGCGGGAGAAATTAATCTTGAGGATGTTTTATTAAAAAGCGCGAATTCAGATCTGCATATTTTACCGGCGGGTTATGCACGCAATATGCAGGTAGTCAGTAGCATTTCTTCGGATGCTATTAAAAGTTTTTTCGAGAAGCTTTCTGGTCACTACGATTTTATCCTGGTGAATTTGCCTGATTTAAAAAAGTCAGCAGATTTGCAAATTATCGCTCCGCATCTGGATGGCTGTTTTGTCAATTTGAAATGGGGAAAATCAACCGTTCAATCAACCAAATTTTATCTGCAGAAATCAGGCATAGCGGCCAATAAAATTCTGGGCGCGCTTTTGTCAGATACTCACCTCGGTAAATTAAAACGTCATTATGGCTATGACGCATGAGGGTCGGTTAGATGAATCGTCTTGATTTAACCTATGATCGAATAAAGTCAGGTATGCAAATCAAGCCAGCATTCTTGCCCTGGATTTTAATGTCGATGCGGGCAATAACCTTATTGGTAAAATTTGCCTCAACACTTTTTGTTGCAAAATATCTCGGGCTGGGCGCTTTGGGGATGTATGGTTTGATAGCGGCTGCAGGAATAGTCGCTCCCGCAGTTTTGGGGCTTGGCATTATGCCTTTAATATCACGCGCTGCAGTCAAACAAACGCTTGGCGATACCAAAAATGAATTGGCCCGTTATTTTATTTATTTGTCAGTTCTTTATTGTGCTATCGCAATGGGACTTGCCATCTATTGTGCAATAAAAGGCGAGTGGATATTAGCTTCATTAATATTATTGGTCATTTTTCTCGAACACATCAACGGTGAATGTTATCAATTGATGATTAATCTTTCACGCCCCTTGCTTGCAGATAGTTTGCATTTTATTCGCAGTGCTTCCTGGTTGTTAATTTACATGTTTGCTGCCAGTGTGATCTTGTCGTGGCGAAACATTGAGGCATTATTGATTGCCTGGATCATAGGCTCAGGTTTTAGCGCGATCATCTATATTTGTGTTTTTGCACGCATATCATCAACATCGACTATATTAAAAACGCCTTTATGGAATTGGTTGGGGGCACGTAGCAAACAGGCTTCCGGACTTTATTTAAATGGAGTTGCCACAACAGGTGCCAGTTATAGCGACAGGTACATCATAGGGGCTTTTTTAAATCTGGAATTGACCGGCGTCTATTTATTTTTTTGGCAAATACAAAGTGCACTGAGTAATTTGATCT
>CAZICR010000421.1:0-3234 GCA_964537795.1 uncultured Cellvibrionaceae bacterium
GGTGGTGAGCCTCGATTAATCCTTGAGACAATTACCTATGGCCGTAAAGCACTTATGCCAGCCTGGGGAAAGACCTTGGGTGAAGAGGGGGTCGTGAATGTTACAGAGTATGTGTTGAGTCTTTCGGGTGCTGAACACAATGCAGACAAAGCGATATTGGGGTCGAAAATTTATGCCGCCAATTGTGTAGCTTGTCATGGAACAGAAGGTAAGGGTACTTATCAAAACGGTGCTCCCAATCTGACAGATAATATTTGGTTGTACGGCGGTAAACCGGAAACTATTCGTCAAACTATTCGCGACGGGCGCAATGGCCAGATGCCAGCACAACTCGAAAACTTGAAAGAAGACAAAATTCATTTGCTGGCTGCCTATGTTTACAGCCTGTCTCTTGATAGTAACTAATCTGTGATCAGTAAGAAGGCAGGTTCATCCATGGGCCTGCCTTTTTTTATTTATGCTCACCAAACAGAGTGAGGAAATACCTTGAGCGATAAAGTTCCCAACCCACCCAATCAAAATAACCCTGAAGAAATTCGCTACGTAAATCTTTATGAAGCGGAAGAAAAAATTTACACCCGTCATATCACCGGGTTTTATCAACGTCTCCGCCGTTACACTGGAATTCCTTTGATGTTGGGGTTTTTGTTAATGCCCTGGCTGATTATCGATGACAGGCCGGCGATGTTGTTTGATTTGGGTGCGCGAAAATTTCATATTTTGTGGTTAACTTTTTGGCCGCAGGATGCCATGTATCTTGCCTGGTTGTTGGTGATCTCAGCATTTTTATTATTCACGGTGACAGTGTTGGTTGGTCGCGTTTGGTGTGGTTTTACTTGCCCGCAAACAGTCTGGACACAAATGTTTATTTGGGCAGAGCATGTGTGTGAAGGCGATAGAAACAAACGTATGAAGTTGGATGCTCAACCCTGGGGATTGGAGAAATTCTGGCGTAAAAGTGCCAAACAATTTTTGTGGATCAGCATTTCATTGGTGACATCATTAACCTTCGTTGGTTATTTCACACCAATTCGTGAATTGGTAGTAGGATTTTTTACCTTTGATATGGAGTTTATGCCGTTTGTCTGGACCGGCATTTTTACGGCTATGACCTACATGAATGCCGGTTTTATGCGTGAGCAATTTTGTAAATATATTTGCCCTTACGCGCGTTTTCAGGCTGTTATGTATGACAAAGACACACTGACGGTTTCTTACAATCCTTTGCGTGGTGAAAAACGGGGCCCACGTAAACCTAATGAAGATTACAAGGCGAAAGGTCTGGGTGATTGCACGGATTGCTCCTGGTGCGTGCAGGTTTGTCCGGTCAATATCGATATTCGCGATGGTTTGCAGGCAGAATGCATCGATTGCGGTTTATGTGTAGATGCTTGTAATCAGGTGATGGATAAGATGGGTTATCCGCATGGATTAATCAGCTTTACCACTGAAGACGCCATTCAAACTGGCAAAACCCAAGTATTTCGCCCGAGACTCTTGGGCTATGGTTTGATGCTGTCCATAATGGTGGGGTTGTTTGTCTATTCAATTATGAATCGTGTACCGGTAGGTGTTGAAGTAGAGCGTGATCGCGGTGTGAGAATGTATCGTGAAGTTGAGAATCAAATTCAAAATGTTTACACAATCAAAATTAGCAATATGGACAGAAAAACCCATGTCTATGATGTGTTTATAGAAGGTGAGGGTAACTTTTCTATCCAGGGCTATAAAAATTATGATGTTTTGGAAGGTGAAATTTTTACTATACCTGTGCGTGTCAGTATCGACAGAAAAGAATTAAAGGATCAAAAAAATACTATTCGTTTTGTTGTCAAAGCACGGGAAGATGCCAGTATAACAGCCGCACACGAAACCACTTTTATTGGACCTTGAATCTGGACTTTGAATTATGTCAAACCTTTCAGAAAACAAAATTGATGTGACTGACCATGAAATAGTGGCACCTTGGTATCGTCAGTTTTGGTTCTGGTTTATTTTTGGCCCTTTGATTTTTATCATCATTATGTGTGGGTTTACTGTATCGATTGCGTTTAATAATGCTGACGATGTAGTAATTGACAATTATTACAAAGAAGGACGAATGATTAATCAGGCGCTTGATCAGGATAAGCGCGCCAGCGAGTTAGGTTTGATTGCTTTGGTGAAATTTGATTTGGATAACAATAAAGTGACGCTGCGTTTTGATCACCCGCGTATGGATGGAAAATCCAATCCGGATATTTTGTTGTTAAATATGGGGCATCCGGTAAAAGCGGCACGGGATCAATTTATCCAACTACATAAAAAAACCTCCAACCAATACGAAGGTGTTATCAGCATTCGCCCTGAACATAATTGGTATCTCACGCTTTATGCCATCGACAATATTGATGATAGAAAACAATCGGAATGGAGTTTGAGTGGTCAAATCCATTTTTCAGCCGACTGGAACACATGGCTAAAACCTCGTGTGAAATAGGTTGTGTCTGGTGACTAACTGTTATCACTGTGGGCTAAGTGTTCCGAAAAATGCGCATTTTCCGGTGACTATTGATGGGCAATCCCGTTCCATGTGTTGTCCTGGTTGCCAGGCAGTCGCTATGGCGATTGTTGACGGTGGTTTGGAAAATTTTTATCATTTTCGCACCCAAACTAATCCTAAAGCGGATTTATCCTCAACAGATTTTTCCATTTATGATTTGCCTGAAGTGCAATCTTCTTTTGTTATTCCATTCACAGAGGAGGCACGGCAAGCCAGTCTATTGCTGGAAGGTTTGAGTTGTGCTGCGTGCAGTTGGTTAATTGAAACCCATTTGAAAAAAAATCCGGCAGTGAAATCTGTTTCGGTGAATGTGACTACCCACAGAGCAACTCTGGTATGGCAGGCGAATTATCCATTGTCAGTGTTATTAAAATCTTTGACAGAAATAGGATATCAACCGCGCCCGGCAACCGATGAGCAACAGCAAGAGTTAATCAAAAAAGAAAATCGTTTAGCCTTGTTTAGAATAGGCGTTGCCGGTTTCGGCAGTATGCAAGCCATGATGGTGGCTGTAGGACTTTATGCAGGTGCAACCGGATTCTGGATGGATTTTTTGCGTTGGCTATCCCTGTTGGTGGCCACCCCTGTAGTATTTTTTTCTGCAAAACCTTTTTTTCAAAATGCATTAAGGAGTTTACAACAAAAACATTTGATTATGGATGTGCCGGTTGCATTGGCAATTGGTCTTGCCT
>CAZICR010000422.1:0-3226 GCA_964537795.1 uncultured Cellvibrionaceae bacterium
CGGTTAGTACTTCGAGTGCTTCGTAGCTGATCCCCAAATTACCCTGAGCTTCGAGTTTACCAGCAAGAGCACTGTCGTAAGCGGCTTGTGCTTCGTGCACTTCAGTAATAGCGGTCAAGCCCACTTCAAAGCGTTGTTTGGTTTGTTCTAATTGCTTACCCAAGGCTTTTTCTTCAGCGATGTTAGCTTCCAAATTATCTACATTTCGCAATACATCAAAATAGGCGGTGGCAACACGAACAATTAAACTTTGTTGATCCGCACCAAATTGTGCTTCCGCTTGCGCTGATAATTTTTTACCTTGTTTGTAGGTGTACCAAGCGGACATATCAAATAATGTCTGATCAAGTGATATATCCCAGCCTTGGCTGTCGTTATCACTTTTGGTTGTGGTGTTGGTCAGGTTGTTAGTGGTTTCCGTATCGTTACGGTTTATGCTTGCCCCACCATTCACCAAAGGTAAAAGACCAGCACGATTCAAATATTGGGATTCTTTGTCTGCATTGTAACGCGCTTGGTTGGCTTTAAGCTCTGCGTCATTTTGTAATGCCAGTTCATAGACATCGAGCAAACTATTGGCTTGAGTTGTCAGGGGTAACAACGTCATAAGACCGATCAGTAAGCTGAGTTTGGTTTTCTTCATATCCGGATCCTGTTAAAACACGTCGAAAGATAAAGGCAGGGAGTGTAGCTGTTGCCTGTTTTAAGGTCGAGCAAAGGTTATCAACCCAAGGGTTTCAGTGGAAAGTTACAAATGTAAGTATCCCCAAATGTTTACGATTCTTTAGTTAAACTTTGTAGTAGTAAAAAGTCTGTCGCTCTATAGACGACAAAAATCCCTTTTTGGATTCGCTTTTTAATTTCATTCATTTATCTCACCGGTCTTCAATTGTTATTTTGATGACAATGTTTACCGAAAGCTGGCAGTTAGTTTGCTTTGTTCTATTGTTACTAGTCGATTGTTGATTAATTGAACAAATTTGCTTCATGAGTGTGCAACTCTTATGATGCGCGCCCTTATTTTTTGCGCAAATTAACCTTTTTGCTTTTTATTTGTGAGAGGTTGGGTTGCAAACTTTAATTTCAACAGGTGACCTATGCCGGAAATGCTAACTTATTTACTCATCGCTTTTGCTGTTTTAGCTCTGTTGGGTGTGGTGTTTGAAGAGGTCATCCATATCAATAAAGCCAAAACTACCTTGTTTTTCGGTAGTTTGTCCTGGTTGGTGATGTTTATGTTTGCGGGCTCGGAAGACTTGCAAGAACATATTCTGGAAAAGCTGGACCACAATCTTTTGGAGATTGCAACTTTGTGGTTGTTTTTGATGGCAACCATGACCTTTGTGGCTTACCTCAACGCTAAAGGGATAGTGCAATCGGTAGTACAAAAATTGTGTCCGGCACAAATGAGCAAACGCAACTTGATGCTGATGGTCGCCTTGTTTGCCATGACACTCTCGATGGTATGCGATAACGTCACAGCGACGCTGGTGACGTTAGGGTTAGTACATGCTTTTGATGTTGATCAGAGAACCCGTATCAAATTGGCTGTGTTGGTTGTATTTGCGGTTAATTCCGGTGGGGTAGCTTTAATCACAGGTGATGTAACAACCCTGATGATTTTCCTCTCGGGTAACGTCACCATGCCGCAATTATTATTACTCTGGATTCCTGCAATAGTAGGTGTGTTAGTTCTAGCAAGCTTGATGTTCCCTGGTGTGAGCGGAGTAGTGACTACGGAAAAAAGCACCAAAGTTTTTACCGGAATGGACTGGGCGATTGTGGGAACCTTCTTCAGCACAATTGCCTGCACCATGCTTTTTAACTTCTTCTTCCATGTGCCGCCTGTATTAACCTTTTTGGTGGGCTTATCCATTATGTTCCTGATCGGCCAGTTTATGCATATGGCGGATGATGAAATCAAAATCCTGGAATATGTGCGTCAAATTGAATACGAAACCCTGCTGTTTTTCCTCGGTATTTTGTTGTTGGTGGGTATGTTAAAAGAAATTGGGACTTTAGATTTACTTACTAATTTTTATGCGCAAACAGCGCCCCAATACGCCAACTATTTAATGGGATTATTCTCTGCATTGATTGATAACGTACCTTTAACTGCAGCACTGTTGAAATCGGAACCTGTATTGCAAACACCAGAATGGTTGGCGTTGACTTATGGTGTGGGCGTGGGTGGATCGCTATTGGCTATTGGTTCAGCAGCAGGCATTATTGCCATGAGTAAAGTTAAAGGTTTAACTTTTGGTGCTTTCCTGCGTTATACACCTTTGGTGTTGATCGCCTACACGGTTGGATATCTGGTGGCCTATACACTGGCTAACGCTGTTTTTGATTAAATTATTTTTTGTAGTCAACATTTTATGAAAATCGGGATTCGATCCCGGTTTTTTTTTGCCAAAAAATTACATAGATTTTATAAAACGCCTGTTTAAAAAAGCTGAACATGGCTAACCTATTTTTCATTTGTCTTTTTATTCTGGATTGCCTATGTCTTCCCTCGATGTTGCAAAGTTAGACCTGATGTATGTCGGGATTATTATTTTCACCGGGCTACTCGGTGGTGTTCTTGCCAAAAAAATCAAAGTCCCTGACATAGTCTTGTTTCTGTTGATTGGTATTGCCTTGGGGCCAACCGTTGGTGGCTTTTTACATGTCCCTGCTGATTCCACCATGAATCAGCTTATTCTCACCATTGGTGCCTGTTATTTATTGTTTGAAGGTGGGGCAACTCTACGCTTTGCCGTTTTGAAAGAAATCTGGATAAGTCTGTCCGTCATCTCCACTATAGGTGTCTTGGTTACAGGTGCCATTACTACAGCAGCAGCAGTCTGGTTGGGTATTCCTTTTGAGATAGCCTTGGTATTAGGGGCACTGACTGCATCAACTGACCCCGCCACCTTGGTACCTATTTTCAAACAGGTCCCAATTAAAGATCGTGTCTCTCAAACTGTGATGAGTGAATCTGCGTTGAACGATGCCATGGGTGCAATCGCCACCTTTGCGGTGGTGAGTTATGTGATGGGCACCGGCGAAGGTTTTAGTCTTACCCATTCACTGGGTGAATTGGCTTATGAAGCAGGTGTGGGTTTATTGTTGGGTGCTGTGGTTGGATATGTCGCGGCATTTTTAATGGCGCACAACAGTTTTGGCATCTTCCGTGGTGTAACACCCTTTGTAATTATTTTGGCGGTGATTACGGTGTATTTAT
>CAZICR010000423.1:0-3225 GCA_964537795.1 uncultured Cellvibrionaceae bacterium
AATGCGCCCATAAAACCATCAACAGGCTGCCCGTCCTTAATCACCATCACTGTGGGTAAACTGCGAATACCAAACTGCGCCGAAATCACATGCTGCTCTTCGGTATCCACTTTTGCCAATAAAAAGGCACCTGCGTATTCATTGGCGATTTTTTCCAGAACGGGCATTAAAGATTTACAAGGTGCGCACCAATCTGCCCAAAAATCGACAACTACAGGTCGCTTGAAAGACTCTTCAATTAACAATTCTTTAGCATTTTCGAGGGTGATATCAACGATATGCATTGCTGGCTCCGGATTATTCAAAGGTGGCTATTGTCCAGATGACCCTATTCCTTGGCAACCTATATCGAAAAAGAAAATAGTCTTTGCCCAAAATAGAGTCTTTCCAGAAAGATAATTCCCGCTCGAATTCAACCGACATAGCGATTAACATGGTTTGCCGGGGTTATGCCAGGCATATTGATCAATTACCAACCACCCCCTGGACAACACAGTTTTTGAATTATGAAAGACAACCTGAAACGTTTATTTTCAATTTTGAGCTTCAACACACTTATTGCATTACTCTTTTCCATAGGCTCAATGTTTGTCAGTATTCATTACGGTTGGAAACTGGATTTCCCGCTAACCATCATAGGTATTGCTGTTGTTTTCCCCATAGTATTTTCCATAAGCGGCGCTTATAACCGCCGCGAAGCAGCACTGGTTCAGTACGGGATGATGAAAAGTATGGGGCGATGTATTTTTTTAGCATCAAAAGATTGGCTAAGAGATGAAGGAGAAACCCGTACAAAAAATCTTGCCGATATAAAAATACAAATTTTCAATATTTTTACTCATTGCATATCGCTCTTCCAAAGTCCTAATAACGAACTTTTCGCAGATGAAGAAAGGTTGATTTATTGTGAATTTACTGATCTCTCAGCATCCATAGAAATATTAAGAACCCGTGGATTATCTGGCAGTGAAGTGTCACGTGTTCATTCCTATCTAAATAAATTTTTAACGGCTTTTGAAACCATTAAACACATACACCAATACCGAACACCAAGAACCTTGAGGTTTTACAGCAAATTTTTTATTTACGTTATTTTAATTGCATTGGGGCCCTACTTTGCCATGCTCGCTGAAAATCAGGGGATTTTAATCAGTTTGCTTACACCCATTTTATTTTCAATGGTCTTTACGGGTTTGGATAATATTCAGGAACATCTTGAAAATCCTTTCGATCAAATCGGTGAGGATGATATAAAAATGAATCCCGAAAAATTTATAGCAACATTGGAAAAATCTTCAATGCATAAATTTATAGCAGAATAATGTAAAACTTTCTTTAATAGATAATGGAATTTTTTATGGCCAGACTGACCTTATTTGTCTTGATATTTCTGACAGCTTGCTCAAAACCCATTCCACCACTGAATCCAACGCCTGCGCCAAAACCTGCGGCTAATGATTGGGGGAAAAATGAATCGGTAGTAACTTTTGCAGCAGTTGGCGATTTATTGATGCACCAATCAGTGAAAGATAGCGCTGCACATGCAGCGACCCAAGGTGTCGGTAATCAGGGTTACGATTTTCTTTGGAGTGAGTTACAGGATGAACTTAGTCAGGTTGATTTGGCTTTTGCCAATCTTGAAACACCTATTGCACCGACAACGTCGATTGGAACCGGCGCATTTTTATTTAATGCTGATCCTGTCGTTCTGAAATCGCTGCAAACCCTGGGCATTGATCTGGTTTCGTTTGCCAACAATCACGCTTACGATCAAGGCCGAAAAGGTTTTATCGAAACGATCGATGAACTGCGCAAAACTCAATTGGAATTTATCGGCGCGGGCGATACTTGCGAAGCATCGCGCACTGCTCTGATTAAAGACATTAAAGGCATCAAAATTGGATTTATTGGTGCCTCTGCCATATTTAACAATCAACTCAATAACAAAGATACCGACGCTTGCGTAAATGTATTTGAACGCGAATCAGCAATTGAATCGGTGAAAAAAGCACGCGAAGCCGGTGCTGAGTTTGTTGTCTATTCGATTCACTGGGGCGTTGAATACAAAACCCAACCCTCGCAATCACAAATTGATGATGCACACGCATTAATGGATGCAGGTGTTGATGTGTTATTAGGTCATCACCCACACGTTTTACAACCAGTTGAAGTCTATGAAACAGCAGATAAACGCATAGCCACTGCCATTTACAGCCTCGGCAATTTTGTGAGCAACCAAAGCCGCTTTTATCGCCACGGAATTTCACCCGATCACGTTGGCGAACCCCGCGACGGCGTCATCTTCCGCTTCTCGGCGATCCGAAAAAATTATGGTGTTGGTAAATCCAGAGTTGAACTGGCACAAGTCTCGGCACAACCTATCTGGACAGAAAATAATTGGTTAGCGCGACAAAGAGGAACTGAAAAAGAAACGAAGATTCGCGTAGTCACCAATGATCAACGCATTCAGGAATTGCAAACTGAATTGGAAAAAACAAAAGAAGAAGAAAAAATTATTGAATTGAAAAAATCATTGGAGTTATACCAACAACGGCATAAGTCGGCGTCGCTGGTGTTGGGTGAGGAATGGATTTACCAAGTAAAATAAACAAAAAACACATTCAATACTGCTACAGAAAATGAAGGCAATAAAAACTCTTTTGAAATCTCGCGTTCTTTTATTAACGCTAATTTTATTCTTGTCATCGGGACAAGCTTCAGCGAACTCCGATGGTTTGGATGAATTTTTGCAGGGTTTTGTCAGCCAGTTTTCAAAAAGTGATGTAGATTTTTTCTATGCATCCCAACCCAGTAATGGAACTGTTTATATTTATTGGATGACCGGAAATTCTATTTTGATTGTGGATGTCCCTACCAAGCGATTGGAAAATTACGCTTGGTATGCGAGCAAAGCCCGAATCGACCTCAATTCAGATGTTGTACCAACCGCCGATGACATTCGCGGCAGCACCTATCTCACTAGCTCAGAGTGGGTTGAAGAACGGCTCAAAGAATGCTTGAACGGGGAAAAATTTATCATACGCAAAGCGGAAGTTGAGCCGTATTCCGCTGCTTCTTTGTATTGATCGGGGTTTTTAACAGATTTATCTATTAGACTATCAATCAGGCTATTTCACCGAGTTATAAGCTTTAGGTTTTTGAAAGTGCCGAACGAATCATATTGAGTTTTATTTTTAAACCTTATACTGTTCACTCTGGTTCGTC
>CAZICR010000424.1:0-3213 GCA_964537795.1 uncultured Cellvibrionaceae bacterium
CTATATTGATTGTCGATGACAATCCCATGAACCAACAACTTGCTGAAAATTTACTGAGTAGTTTGGGATACACAACCACTATTGCCAATAATGGCGATGAAGCTGTACAACTTTGCAAGCAACAACCTTTTTCAATCATTTTGATGGATATTCAAATGCCCATCATGGATGGACTAATTGCCACACAACAGATTCGTGCAATTCCCAACAGCAACCAACATACGCCGATTGTCGCCATCACTGCTCACTCAACACAACAGGATCGGCAGGAGAGTTTTTTAGCGGGCATGAATGCACATCTGACTAAACCTTACAGCGCAAAAGAACTCGCATCCATTATTAATCAATTTATTGAAAAACCCATCAGTAATGGCTTCCAAGATGATCATCCAGACACTCCGGAAAAATCTCCAGACGATGACTGTAAAATTCCAACGCTGGAAGGACTGGATTTAAAAGCCAGTTTGGAAAGAGTAAACAACAATTGGGCTCTAATGAACAAAATATTGTTAATTTTTAATCGTAACAATCAGCACACTATGGCAGATTTTGTAAACGCTGTTCATCAACAGGAATGGCCTGTTGCTATTCGCATTAGCCACACAATTAAAGGCAGTGCTGCTACTATAGGCGCTAACAAATTGTCACAAATTGCAGCAAATATCGAAAATAAATTGAAATCTGACCAGTATTTCGAAGCGTCGGCACTCTATAGTGATTTCGCATCTGAAATGAGTCTCGTATTAAAAAGTCTTGGGTCTTTGGCACACACCAACACTGAACATTCTAATTCAACCACCCAGTCAAACGCTGTCCATAAGGATACTGTCTCGTCGATCGCTATTGAAATAACGGAGTTATTATTTTCTGATCTGGGTGAAGCGGATAAAAAACTCAAACAATTTTTAGCTATACCCGATATTGTAGATGAAGAATTTAAATCTGAAATTATTCAGGAGTATGAAAACTTCAACCTCAATCGAGTGAAATCACTACTTGAAAATTTTAACAATCAGGCTAGTTAAACGGAGGATGGATTATGAGCAATGACAAAAGACGAATTTTGGTAGTGGATGATGTACCATCGGACTTACATATGGCAGTTTCTTGCTTAAAGCATGATTATCAGGTAATTGCCGCTACCAATGGTTTGGACGCTATTGATCTACTAAACAAATCTAAAGTAGATGTTGTGCTACTAGACGTCACTATGCCTGATATGGACGGTTATCAAGTCTGTGTTGAAATTCGCAAAACCCATCAGCAACAACAAATCATTTTTCTATCTGCAAATGATGGGCTCGATGAAATATTGAAAGGCTACGATGCTGGCGGTAACGACTATATTACCAAACCTTTTTTGCCCGAAATTTTGTTGAGTAAAATCACCAAAGCAGTTGAGTTCACCGAAAACGTTGAACGTCTCGAGTCCGAAAAAGACAATGCATCAACTGCTTTTATGACAGCCATTACCTCAATGGGTGATTTGGGTGGCGTGATCAATTTCTTGAGGAGCAGTTTCAAAGTATCGCAAAGCCACGAACTGGCCAATTTATTTTTAGAAGCCTTAGCCAATTACGAATTATCAGGTTGTATTCAATTGCGCTCAGAGTATGGAATTCAGAATTTTACTAACAATGATGACGTTACACCGCTGGAAAAAGAATTGCTTTCCCGTATTTCAAATATGCCGGATCGATTTGTCGAAAATGGCAGACGCATGTTCATAAATTATCCCAATGTTAGTCTTCTCATTAAAAATATGCCTATAGACGATGAGGTTAAAATGGGGCGGTTACGTGACACATTGGCAATTCTGAGTGAGGGAACCAATGAAAAACAAATCAGTATCGAGAAAGATCAAACCATGATTGCCATGCTTGAGCTGAGCAGCAAAACCAATTTGAATATTTTGCGAGAAACGCAAGAAGGTCTTAGCTTTATAAAAACCGTGCACGAGGAATTAAAACATTCCAACCTAAGCTTAATGGATTCAACGGTTGACTCAATACAAAGTACCTTCATCAATCTAGGACTAACCGACCAACAAGAAGTGGCGCTATCCCGCATGCTGGAAAATAGTCTTAGCGAAGCGAAACGCCTGTTTAATGAAAGCGCTGAATTGGAAGAGCAAATAGGCTCTATCCTACACAAACTCAAATTAAAGGATTAAAAACTATCAAGATCAGCGCAATATTTTTATTTTATTATGTGGTTTACCCCAGCTACCTGATTTTAATGACACAAAATTATCCCGCTGACTCGTTGAACAGCATTATGCTGGGTTCTGTATTACCACTAACGATTATCAGTGTGGTGATTATGTTTTTACGACACAACACTGCCAATCAATCCCTACCAAAATAAATTAGAAACTCGCAATCATTTTAATTCCGGCCACCAGCAATACTAAAGCTAGTAAACGTTGGATGGTCGGATTAGCCAAACGCTTGCTGCCATATTCAGCACCAATAAAACCACCGATCAATACCGCAACAATCCACAAGGGTAATGCAGCATGAAACTCAACTCCGGTTGTCATAACACCTAAAATTCCTGCGATGGAGTTAACCAAAATAAATGCAGCGGCCACCCCGGAAATCACTTTCACAGGAGCCCATCGCAAAAATAACAGCAGCGGACTCAAAAATATCCCACCACCAACACCGGTCAACCCGGATAAAAATCCCAATAAAGCACCGGTGATTAACAACACACTGGATGATGCTGTTCGCAATTCATAGAGTGATGCAGAGGCTGTTTTAAATGATCGCCAAGCCGCCCAAACCAACACCAATCCCACTAAAGGTTTATACCAATGCACAGGTAAAACCATAGTGCCACCGATATACGCCATGGGAATTGCCGTTATCGCCAAAGGCACAAACAATTGCCATGAAAAAGAACCCGAGCGATAAAATTTAAAAACCGCAATAGAAGCCACCACAATATTCAGAGTTAAAGCCGTCGGCTTCATTAACAAGGGCGCAACACCGAAAAGCGCCATAGCCGCCAAATAACCCGAAGCCCCACCATGACCCACGGATGAATAGAGTAATGCGGCAGCCAATAACAACACCGCTAACAGATAAGCTTCTGCACCCAAAACCATAGGAACCTCTCATTCAAAAATAAATGGTCTCACAAAAATCCTTTCGATCCGAGTTAATGCTTTATCACTTGCAACATTAACCGTAAAATGGCGCCTACTGT
>CAZICR010000425.1:0-3210 GCA_964537795.1 uncultured Cellvibrionaceae bacterium
GCTCCTCCCTTTGAAAAAGGGAGGCGGGGGAGGGATTTAAGATGGTCAGTTTTATGAAAATTTTAAATCCCCCCTAACCCCCCTTTTTCAAAGTGGGGAACTGGTAGTTTTTATCAAATGATGAAATTCATGAATCCAATTTCCTTCCCTGAATCCCTGAAAAAAATCCAAAAAATTCTCATCATAGGTCCTGCATGGATTGGCGATATGATGATGGCGCAGTCTTTATTTAAATGTTTAAAAATTCGTAATCCTGAATCCGAGATTCATGTGCTGGCATCGCCCTGGACGCAAGATTTACTTAGACAAATGCCCGAAGTGAATCAAATCATCAACATGCCATTGGGGCATGGTGTGTTTGCGCTGAAAGAACGATATCAATTGGGAAAATCCTTACGCAATGTCGGATATCAACAAGCCATTTTATTGCCCAACTCATTTAAATCCGCGCTGATTCCATTTTTTGCCAAAATTCCGTTACGTACAGGGTGGCGTGGTGAAATGCGTTATGGCTTGGTCAATGATTATCGTTTGTTGAATAAAAAAAATTATCCGTTAATGGTGCAACGTTATTTGGCTTTGGCATTTGAAAAAAATGCCGCACCGTTAACTGAATTTCCTTTTCCAGAATTGGTGGTTAATCTTTCAGAAAAAAATCAACTATTGGAAAAATTTTCTCTCGATTTAAATAAACCTGTATTAGTGATCTGCCCAGGTGCTGAATATGGCCCTTCCAAACGCTGGCCGGAAAATTATTATGCAGAAGTTGCAGCTGAAAAAATCCGCCAAGGCTGGCAAGTTTGGTTAATGGGTTCGGCGAAAGATAGGCAAGTGACAGATGCATTGATTCATTTTTTATCAGAAGATCAAAAACCATTTGTACAAAATCTTGCGGGTGTAACCAGTTTGCTGCAAGCCATTCAATTAATGGCTTTATCGCAAGCAGTAGTGACTAATGACTCAGGATTAATGCATATAGCGGCCGCTTTAAAATTACAGTTGGTGGTGGTTTATGGTTCCACTTCCCCCGAACATACTCCGCCATTAACCCATCAGGTACAAATTGTTACCAAAGGTTTGGAATGCTCACCTTGTTTTGAGCGCGATTGCCCTAAGATCCACAATAACTGTATGAAAGAATTAATGCCCGAAACTGTGATCTCTGCGCTTAATCAATTGCTGTCAAAATCTAACCTGATTGCTTCTCACCTATGAAGCTTGCTATCGCCATCTTTCGTTACTTTCCCTACGGTGGCTTGCAGCGCGACATGAAATTTATTGCTGAAGAGGCGATAAAACGCGGCCATCAAGTGACTATTTTTTGCGGTGACTGGCAAGGCGAAAAAATTCCTGGTGTCGATATTCGTCTTATAGATACATTCGTATTTTTTAATGTTGCAGGCGTGCGTCGTTTTGTAAAAGCGTTTGAAATAATATTTAATCGTGACCAATTCGATTTGTTATTGGGCTTTAACAAAATGCCGGGGTTGGATGTGTATTTTGCGGGGGATACTTGTTTTGCTGAAAAAGCTTATAGTGATAGATCATGGCTGTATCGTTTGACCCCGCGTAGTCGGTTGTATCTAGACTATGAAGAATCTGTTTTGGGGGGTCAGGGTGCAAAAAAGATTTTTTGCTTGGTGCCGCAACAAATTCGATCTTTAGCGCGTTGGTATTCGACATCGCGAGATAGAATAACACTATTGCCTCCAGGAATTTCCAAATCCCATATTGCTTGCGAAAACCCACAAGAAACTAAAGTAAAATTACTCAATGATTTAAATCTTGATCAATCAGTAAAAATCATTTTATGTTTGGGGTCGGGATTTCGGACAAAAGGTGTTGATATTAGTATTGCCAGTTTTGCTGAATTTCACGCAACTGACTTCAGTGCTGTGCTGTTGATTGCGGGTGGTGATGATCCAAAAAAATATCAACAGCAAGCAAAACAACGGAATATCGATGATAAAGTTTTTTTTGTTGGGAATCGGTATGCCGTCGCAGATCTATTGCATTCAGCTGATTTACTTCTGCATCCTGCACGATATGAGTTGGCGGGAAATGTAATATTAGAAGCTATGCTGTGTGGTTGTCCGGTGTTGGTAAGTGAGCAATCGGGTTTTGCATATTATGTTAAGCAGTTTGAAATGGGAGAGTTGATTCACTCATTGAGTGACGTAAAGAAAATTGCAAAAAAAATCGATCTTTTCTTGAAGATGCCTTCAGGAAAAGATCTCTGGGCCGTGAAAGCGAAGAGTTTATTTCAAGAGGATTTATTTTCTCGCGCAGGAGTTGCTGTTGATTGTTTGGAGCGTATTAAAGGTAGGTTGGGCAGTAATGCCCAACAATTTATTTCAAATAAAAACCCATGTTGGGCATTGTTGCCCAACATGCAGGACAACGATCAGTTAATTACTCAATTGCAGGAGAGTTTTAATAGAGGTTCAGGCTTTGAATTTATTAAACAAATACAAGGTGTATCTGTCCGTAAAATGCCTGACCGTGAAACTGTTCGTTTCGTTAATGGCGATAAAACCTATTATTTAAAACGACACTTTGGTGTTGGTTGTTGGGAAATCGTCAAAAATTTATTGCAGTTGCGATTGCCTGTGTTAGGAGCTGCCAATGAATGGAAGGCTTTGCAGAAATTATCGGCTTTGGATATTCCGAGCTTGCAAGCAGTGGCTTATGGCATCCAAGGTCGAAATCCTGCTCGGCAAGAATCGTTTATCATCACGGAAGAGCTCAATAGTGTTGTACAGTTGGATCATTTTTTGGAATCACATTCACTCGGGATTCAGCATAAAGTGCGTCTAATCCAAAAAGTTGCGCAGATTGCTCGTGAAATGCATGCGGCAGGTATTAATCATCGCGACTTTTATTTGTGTCATTTTATGCTGAAACAGCCTTGGAGTTTTTCGTCCGAACCACAAGTATTTATTATTGATTTGCACCGGGCACAAATTCGTCCGCAAGTGCCTGAGCGATGGTTGGTTAAAGATCTGGCGGGTTTGTATTTTTCCAGTATGTCTTTACCTATATCGTTACGGGATAGATTGAGGTTCCTGCGTTTTTATTATCAGCAACCTTTGATTGAGATATTTAAAAAACACCAAACTTTATTGAGTAAAGTTGAAGCCAAAGCGAAGCGGCTTTACAAAAGGCATGAGCAATAACCGTAGGATGCTGTGGAGCGAAGCGATACGCATC
>CAZICR010000426.1:0-3188 GCA_964537795.1 uncultured Cellvibrionaceae bacterium
TATTTTCAATTCCGAATACCGGTGTGATTATTTGTGTAACTCCAGAAATTGTGACACGAATGGACAGGCCAGGTTGCATTAAGCTCTTATCGACAATAGTCCTGAATGATTGGTTGGTTGCATTCACATTTTTGACAGCGGGTAACTGAGTGGGTTTGGTTACAGTCAATAATGTGGTTGTAGTGTTTAACACGGCTTCGACTTGTATGTCGGGTACAGGAGTGGTCTGGCTGTGCAAAATATGCAAACGTAAAAGCGCGGATTTGTTTGGAATTAATTTGGTGTTATTGGTAATAACAGTTTGACCCCAGTCGTGTGAGTCGAGAGTGTAGGCGGCGGCTGAGCTATTGGAAGTCGATGATATTGAATTAGCACTGGACGATGTTGGTGAACTGACGGCGGTGCTTGATGATGCGATTACAGTTGCACGTGAACTTTGTGTGTTTGATGGTTTGTCATCACTCTTACTGCAAGCGACTAAAGTGAGTAGTAAACATATTAAGCCAATCAGTCGCATTTTCTATTCTGTTCCTGTGGTTATTGACAGGTCTTACCTATCAGATTTGCGTCAGTTTCCAATAGTTCAGTCAGATTGTCTGTGACAAATGCCTTGTCAATATAGATCACCTCCGTTTTTTGCTGTTGGTTTCGCAAAATACCAACCTGGTTAAACATATCGGCTTTTGTATCGGGTAATGTCTTGAAGTGATGTTTGCCCATGGCTTTTCCGTCCAACCACACATCGGCGAAACCTTTTTTAGCATCAGTAGACCAGAGAATATGCATAGCGACCTTGTGCCAGACTTTTGCTTTAGCGCCATTTTTTTGCTTCCAAAAAGCATTGCTTGCGGATGTTTCCTTGAATAAAAAATCTTCGCCATCAATATTAAAACGCATGATTTGCTGCCATTGCTTATCGGATTCCCAGTAGCCCAATTCATGTCTGCCTTCATGAGTAAATGCTTCTGGTAGATAAAAACTGAAAGCGTAAAATGTTTCCTTGCCCTCGTGGGTACTATTTTTTTCGGGAGTAAAATGAAATTCACTACGATTTAAATCAGCCCGGCCTTTCCACAAAAATTTATCTTCACCGGTGAGGGATATTTTTCCGGAATACTTTCCGTCGAAACTGCATTCTGTTGTTGCGGTTGTAGCATCGGGATTAACTATGTAATGCCATTGACTGGTGTCAGCTGTTTCGAAGTCTGCTTGCCAAAGAATTTTGGCCTCGGCAATTTGACTGAATAAAAAAATTATTGCAGTGGATTGGATGAATCGATTCATAGATTGATCACGGTTCATAAGAGGGATTAATGAAGTATAGGATTACACTGGGAAATCTGTTATCAAAAATAAAAAAAGCCCGTATCTCGAAAGATACGGGCTGCAGCTACACACACACTTTTAAACAGGGTTTTGAATGGTGCCATTACAAATAGGTTGGAACGCGGTCAATCTATCCTGCATGGTCGCCGAGCCTAAGCCCTGACCTCTGAATAGAGTGCCGAAGTTGGCTTGCTCACCGTGCAATGCCATGTAATTGAGTACAACAGTTTCCGCCAGAAGGTTAACGTTATTACCTGCAGGGCTTGATGCTGTCTCGACATCGCCACTGGGTCTCATGTAACCAATTTGTTGGTGGCGCAGTTGTTCAGCAGTCAATGATGCCGGGTCAGCACTTGTGCCGCCGATCAACACCGCGCGGCGCGTGGGGTTGTAAACCAAAATGAATGAAGATGCGGTTTGCTGGTCATCGCCAGTCCAGACGCCCTTGCCGCCACCAGCCATAGAGTTGTCTAGCATGCCATTACTGAAGACAGAACCATCACTGAAGACATAGATCATTACCGGAGTACCGATTCTCGCGGCATATTCCAATACTGCACCTATACAAACACCCAAACGTTCATCACGTATTTCACCGGTTGAGCGATCACCCGTGTGGTAGTCATAGCCACCCATGGTGATGGTGCCTGCGGCGGCGTAACCGTTGATGACCATTTTCATCACAGATGCAGTCTTACGAAATTCACCGTCACCAGAAAACTCGGCATTACTGAAGATGCCAGTGGCACCGACTATGTCAGGATCCTGAACCGGGTCAATTGCACCGGGATTACCGAAGCGTGCTGCCAAATCTGCGCCTTTTACATAAGCACAATTAACACCTTCAATAATCTTGTTGTCGGCATCAGGAATGCCTGTAGCGGGTGATATCTGGCCCAATTTGGCGTTACTGATGCGGTAGGTTGATTCCATTACACGAACAATTTCTTCCTGTTCCATTAATGCTGCCAAGTCACCGACATCAACAAGACCCGTTACGTCATTGGGATTATCCACTTTGGTTGGACGATATTTGGCTTGGAATTCCATATCAACCAGAGACATGCTGGACATGGAGTTACCACCGGAATCACTGGCACGAGAACCGATCAAATCCACCAATGAACCGCCAGCACCGGCTTTTGCGATGTAATACATGGGGTTGTGCGGATTATTGGCTGTGTCGTTTTCAGATCGGGCAGCGATAACTGCACCGTTAACATTTGCACGATTACCCACTGCCAGTTTGGACAAAATTCCCTTAAGCACAGCACTGCGGGAGTGGAATCTTAATCCCAACTCCTGATTGACCAATACATTGGTGGCGCTGTCGAGGTTGGGGGTCATATCTGCAGGCAAACCTTGCTTGCTGTAACCCGCGGCCGTCAGGTAATCCAGCTGGCCATTTTTTTGTCCGATCAACACATTGGAGCCAGCAAAGTTGGCGCCGCCTGCAAGGTCAAATGCAATAAAGGGGATCTTGCCATTGCCTTGCGCAGCGATACCGCAGGCTTCCCGTGCTGCAACCAGATCCGAAGACAGCGGAACTGTTTGGGCGCTTGCCGCATTGGCAAAAAAGCCAAACATGGAGCCAGTGACCAATGAAGCACCGCCTAGCTTAAAGCCCTGGGCGATCAGTTCACGGCGGCTCACAGGTCGGCGATGATCGTTCAACAACAAGGGAGCGTCGGGGTGCAGGGGTTGTTTGTTTTTAGCCATGATAGTCTCTTCTGCTCTCAGGTTGATTATTGCAACAACATAACGGCGCTGCCCAAGCTTGCGGAGCAAGCGGCCTTGACCGTAGTACTGGTGGTGCCATTTTGCGAAATGGTGCTAATCAAATTGCCCAACTCGGTTCGTAA
>CAZICR010000427.1:0-3161 GCA_964537795.1 uncultured Cellvibrionaceae bacterium
TGGCAACACTTTGGGATTTACCTGATTGGGTTTGGCTTTTATCGCTTGGGGTTTCGACACCATTGGCCGCGATCTGCGGGGTAATTGGGCTGGCCGAAGTTAAAGCCAGGCGAGTAGTTCCGGGGCTAATCCTTGTGTTTCTGTGCTTCTATTGCTCGCAAGGCCCTAATATAAACCTGCGGTGATTGATTTAAGCTTCCCATTTTGTTGATTTTTTGCATTCATTTGGTGCCAGATGATTTTTAGCTCCTGATGCTTTTGCACAATATCAATGCACAACGAAAAGTCCAAAAGTTAAAAAACTGTGCGCAAAAAACAGGGTGCTCACCAACTCGGTGCTGCATCATTTTTTTATTTTTTTTCAAATTAAAAAACACTAAATCGATAATATGTTGATTTGCATGAAAATTTTCATCGCAAATCTCTGCATTTCTTCACTTGGCACAAGCGTTGCTCTAGCGGAATTAGATCACATCAACTTTGGATGCTCCAAATAATCAACGATGTCGATTCCTAAAGCTCACATTACATCTGGAGAAATGCTCTATGAAAAAAAATATATTTCCACTGGCACTGTCAGCAAGTTGTTCGTTGCTTGTGCTTGCATCCACCGTTGAAGCAAAAACATTTACCGAATCCATGCAACAAGGCAGTAGTATCAAAGTTAATATCCGTTCCCGTTTTGAAGATGTGACAGAAGATGTGTTGAATACTGATGTTGATCGCGAAGCAGATGCCTGGACAACACGGTCACGTTTATCCTATCAATCAGGTCCATGGAATGGTTTTAGTTTTACTGCAGAAATGGATAACGTCACTGAAATGACAAATGACTATGATTATCGCAGTGCAGCTAACGATACGCGTTTTCCTGCGGCGACTACCGCTGTTATTGCTGATCCTATTGGTACTGAAGTGAATCAGGGGTTTATTGCTTACACCGATTTTAATAATCAGGTGAAATACGGTCGTCAACGTTTGGTGTTGGATAATTCGCGCTTTGTTGGCAACGTAGGTTGGAGACAAAATGAGCAAACTTATGATGGTTTGTCATGGACCAATAAAACTATTCGTTACACCAATTTTACTTATGCCTACATCAAAAATGTGAATCGTGTTTTCGGAAATGAAAATGCGATTGGCGATATTCACATGGACAGCCATGTATTGAATGCAAGTTACACCGGTATTGAAGCTGGAAAATTAATCGGTTATGCATACTTATTTGATGTTAATGATCCTCTCTCACAATTAGGTTTAACCAGTGACACTATCGGTGTTCGTTGGCAGGGAACAATTGGTGAATCATTCCTCTATAACCTTGAATATGCAACGCAAAAAGATGCAGGTGCAAACCAACAATTTGAAGCCGATTATATGTTGGCCGAAGCAACCTGGAATGTATCGCGTTTCAGTTTTACACCAGGCCTTGAAGTCTTGGGTTCTGATGAAGGGATCTACGGTTTTGCAACGCCATTTGCAACCTTGCACGCATTTAATGGTTGGGCTGATAAATTTTTGGCAACTCCAGCTGCAGGATTGGAAGACAAATATTTCAACTTTGGCGTAACAGTTGCTGGCGCTCAAGCAATACTCAGTTATCACAAATACGATGCTGACGAAGGTAACGCAGATTTTGGTAGCGAAATTAATTTCAGTTTGAGCAGAAAGTTTGGAGCCGTTGTATGGACTGTGAAGTATGCCGACTACTCAATGGGTGACACGCTTGCCGCTTACACAGATACAACCAAATTCTGGTTAATGGCTGATTGGAATTTTTAATCGTCTAGTATGACGCTAACCGGCGTCGTTTTTGGTGGGCAATTGCCCACCTTTTTTTTGTCTGTTATTGCTGGATCTAGACTCAACTGTGATTCAAAGCGCTAAAATTTTGTAGTAAGCATCTTTTGGCTGATGTTTACGATCAAACAATAAAGGGTAATTGGTTCGACCTTTTATTGGAAAGTTATTCAACCAGCTCATATCATCGGTTAAACCCCAAAGTGTTATGCGATCAATTTTATCTTTGTGCTTGATAAACAATCTGAATAAATCTTCGTAGCGTTTGCTGAGTCGATCATTCATTTGTTTTGATATTTCACTCTTGAATGGATCACGCTCAGGCGTATAGTCAAAGCGCGTGGAAATTTCTGCAACAGGGATATTCCAAACAGACGGTAATACATCCACATCCAATTCAGTAACGTGAACCCGCAAACCCATATTGTAAAAAGCCACAATACTTTTTTCGATTTCTTCAATGCTTGGGCCATCAATAGCCACATGTAATTGCATTCCCAAACCATGCAATGGAACACCACGTTTTTGTAATCGTTTAATTAATTCCAGTGTGGTGTTGCGCTTGTCGGGTTGTTCGTTGTTGTAGTCGTTATAAATAAGGTGCACATTGGGATCAGTTTCATGTGCGGTGTGAAAAACTTTATCGATAAATTCTTCACCCAAAATATTGTAATAATGACTTTTGCGCATTTGCTTGTCGTCGCCTACTGCCTCGTTGACTGCATCCCAAGCTGCTATTTTTCCTTTGTAGCGACTGACAAGGGTGGTGACATGCTCTTCAATTTTTTTGTTGAGTTCGGCGGGTTTAATGTAATCGCCGTTTTTTTGTTTAAAAACAGAATCAGGTGTTTGACTGTGCCACGCCAGGCAATGGCCTACAGCATGTAATTTATGTTGTTGTGCAAAGTCTACAAATGCATCGGCTTGCTCCCATTTCCATTTGCCGTCGCTGGTGCGTACCGCTTCCCACTTCAATGCATTTTCCGGTGTAATCGACGAGAAATCACGTTTGATAATTTCGGTTAAATTCGGATGTTGATTGGAGGCAATGGATGAATTGATCGCAGCACCAATAAGAAAGCGATCTTTATAGGCTTCCTTTAATCCGGTTTTTGCTGCGGCCATAGCGCGAAGCGGAATTTGACTTGCCAAAAGTGCTGTACCGCTGCACAACAAAAATTCTCGTTTGGATAATTTCATAAATAAACCTGCCGTGTGTTGTTTTACTGGGTTTTGTCTTTCTATTATTTTGAGTTTTTGAAAGACAGCTAGCCTGCAAGAGCTTATCTGTCAGGCTAGCCTGTCTTGGTGAATTGTAAAATAATTGGAAACGGCCGTTATGGAGAATTACACGAATTAAC
>CAZICR010000428.1:0-3161 GCA_964537795.1 uncultured Cellvibrionaceae bacterium
ATAAAGATTGTGCTTGCGAATTATCTATATCGGCTCGCGTAATCACACTAACACTGGAGGTTAATTGTTGATTTTCGACTGGGGAATATTGGCCGGTGATGATCAGTTGTTCATCAGTTTGGGCGGCAATAGTTTGAGTAACTGATGCAAAAGCTAAAGGAATAAGAATTTTTTTCATTTGATTATTTCTGTGTGTGTAGAAGAAAGACGCCACTTTAATGAAAAGGGTTTAGTGTTGATATGAGGGTTAGCGTTTTTTTACAAAAATAAATAAGCCCTCACCCCGGCCCTCTCCCACAGGGAGAGGGAGGAAAGTTTGCTACTTTTATAATGTGGGATCAGATCATCAGATCCCCTCTCCCTTTGGGAGAGGGCTAGGGTGAGGGAAGAAAAAACTATTGCGACTTCTTCACATCAAAAAACGGCAAAGTGCTATTCGGCAACATAGTCGTCGGTAATTCACCATTCCATTTTTCGGCTTTGGTTAATTCAATTAAATCCTGATTTTTCGATAAGGCTTCAGCGCGGTCTTTGATCGCAGAGGCTTCCGCTTCACCGGTGATGCGAATGGACTCTGCTTGTGCTTTTGCGCGTGCTAATTGTGAATCGGCTTCAGCTTGTGCTTGGGTAACCGCAATTTGTGCGTTGACTCTTTCTTTTTCAAGATTTTGTTTTTGTGTTTGCACTTCCACTTCAGCACGCATACGGTCTTCGACGGATTTTTCGTAAGCGTCAGAGAAGTCAATATTTTCTATTTGTACGCTGTCAATATTCACTGGCCCCACAATAGTGTTTTTGATGGCGTCCGTTAAATCCAGTACAAATTTGGTGCGTTCCTGTACCGCTGAAATGGCTGTGTATTTACCAAAAATATTTTCGATTTGTGTCGGTACCTGGCGATCAATCAGTCGCTCCACCATTGAGTCCAGTGATTTAAAATTGGCGTAGACATCTTCAACTTTTTCCGGAGGAACATTGAAGGTGACTGATGCGCGAATAATCGCCGGTTGCTGGTCGCGGCTGTAGGCTTGAATTTTTTCATAGCTAACTGTGTGGGTTTGCGTGGAAATTTTTACGATGGAATCGAAAAATGGCATTTTAAATCCAAGGCCAGGTTCCGAGGTGCCGACTATCGCACCGTTGCGTAAATGTACGCCGCGTTCTCCTTGGTCAACTGTGTACCAGCTGCCAAATAACACTGACAAAACAAGAATAACAACAATGACTGGAATAAAATAAGACAGCTTCAATGTGGTGGGTAATGGTCTGTTCATGATGGCTCCTGATGTTGTGAACGTAAAAATTGATCCAGATATTGCAAGCGCTGTGGTGTACCTACATCGCTCCAATGTCCGTTATATAACTCGCCCGTGAGTTGTTGGTTTTTGATGGCGTGGAAAAAAACTTCTGCCAAAGGAAATTTACTGCGTTTGTGTGGATACTCGCTGATAAGTTGCGGGGACAAAATACTGATACCCGCAAAAGTTAATCCTGATTGTTGTTGTTTTTCTCCTAATTTGTGTGTGGTTTTATTCAATGTGAAATCGCCTTGCGGATGAAAATCCGGATTGGGAACCATTAATAAATGCCCCAGGTTGGGTTTCTGCAAGTGATGAATAATAAAATCTTTATAACTAACGTCAGACCAGACATCACCGTTGACTAATAAAAAATGTTCGTCAGCTAATAAATTTGCAGCTTGTAACAGCGCGCCACCAGTTTCCAGTGGTTCCGGTTCTTGTGAAAATATTATGGTCAATTTTTTATAGGGATGATCTTGTAAATGCTCCCTGATTTTATTGCCAAGGTAAGCCAAATTAATGATGACTTCTGTAATTCCAGCATCCTGAATTTTTTCAAGATGATAATCCAGTAAACATTTCCCATTTACTTGCAACAAGGGTTTGGGAATATGATCGGTTAAAGGTCGCATACGTTGACCAAGACCGGCAGCTAGAATCATGGCTTTCATTATGGTTCACCTGCCGTTTGGTAATCCCGATACCAGTGTTGTTGTTTGGCTAGAGGCAATAAATTGTGTTCGAACCAAAGCGCAAATTCCTGTAATTCGGAATATTGATTGCAAATTTCCAGTGTGTAACGAATCACCAAGGGTAAATCCTGCAAGTACTGCGGTTTGTTATCCCGGAGATCTAATCGTGCAAAAATACCCAATACTTTGATGTGTCGTTGCAATCCCATCCAATCAAACCATTTTAAAAATTCTGCAGCAGAAATAGATGGATAAGTTAACTTTATGTGTTGATAAAAATCCAGAGCCCAATTATTAACTTTTTCTTGAGGCCAACGTAAATAACAATCGCGCAAAAGTGACGCCAGATCATAGGTTATCGGCCCCCATAACGCGCCTTGAAAATCAATAGTTGCTAAGGTTTTTTCAGCTGTGATCATCAGGTTACGTGAATGAAAATCACGATGCACAAATCCCTGCGGTTGATCAGCCGCGCTGACGGACAAATCTTGAAAGCACTGGTTGATTAATTGTTTTTCAGATTCATTCAATGAATAACATAATAATTTTTCGATAAACCATTCAATCAATAAATTCATTTCGCGAAGCAAAAATGCCTGATCATAAACAGCAAGACATTCCGGCCTTTCATTGATGTTTTGCATGCGGATGATCATTGCCATCGCTTGTTGGTATATAAAGTCAGCATTGTCCTTATTGATTTTGTTGAAGACCAAATCATTACCCAGGTTTTCCACAAGTAAAAATCCTGTTTCACTATTGGCGTCTCTGATGTTGGGTACTCTTACATTCTGTTGCTGTAATAAATTGGCGACCCGTAAAAACTGTGGAGTGTCTTCGGTTGTTGGGGGCGCGTCTACCGCCAAATAGTCCGGGTGGGTGGCGACTCTGAAATAGCGCCTGAAGCCTGCATCCCCCCCCAGTGGCGCTAGTTGGATGTCCGGTAGATTCAATTGTTGAGCAGCCCAGTTATTGAGCGCTTGCAGTCGGGTATCGGAATTATGGGTTTGCGACATGGTGAGTTCTTATAAATGGATTGGAGGATTCTAACTGAGCTTGGGCGATTGTTCAGCTAATTGAACCATCATCCCGCTTATTGGTCTGTAAAGCCTGACAGCACAGGGTGGATTACAGTAGAATCCCCGCTGCATTTTTTTCCGGTGGATCA
>CAZICR010000429.1:0-3161 GCA_964537795.1 uncultured Cellvibrionaceae bacterium
CTACATTCTCAGCAAGTGAAACAACAACCCAGCCAGTTATCTTTGCTCTGAATTTTCCTTTAGGCTCATTTAGGTCGCCGCTAACATCGGCAGTAAGTACGAATCCTTGTGATTCAGCGTTAATATCAGCATGTTCAATAGTTAGTCCCTTGATGTTCACCGTCTTAAGCTGTTCTACAAACACATTTTGAAGCTCCGCTGTCGGAATATTGAGCAGCATAGAAGGAGACTCGACCGCAACCAGTTCAGGCAGGGATCGTTGGATTGCAGCATTCTGCGCAGTAGTGTAATCAACCGGGGGGAAAGTAGCGTCGACGAGCCGTTTAACTTCGCTTTCAGCGCCGCATCCAATCAACATAAATGTTAGAACAAAAATAAAATAACGCATAATCTTCTCCATGAACAATGCTTAAAATTTTTAAATTGAATTAAAATTTATTGTATACAGAATGAAAACTAAAATATAAATACAATTTTTCACTGATGATTTTTAAAGCTAACACAAACATTTACAGTGGTCAATAAAAGCCGGTCAACAAAAAGGTAAGCACATTTTTCAAATTCAATCGGGCTTGTAATCAACTATTTCGTTATTGGTTACATTGCTTATAGCTGAAATCGAGGTCGCGACATTTTCGATATTACAAATTAAAAACTATATCTTTCAAAGTTTGTCAAATTGATGGCGCCAGTCATCAGATAACGCCAGGTGTTAAATTTGCTTCTACTATCAAGGCACCATTAAAATTCTTCCTGTCAACTTTGATGGTCTTTTCCCTTTTTCACATGAGGTTAGACAAAATTGAATGCTTCGCTGTCACCAAGTTCAAATTTTCCCAGTAGGAAGTAAAATTGTTCAGGGGGTCCGGGACCAAGCAATGACCTGCTTGGACGTGATGGTTTTATCGGTAGGAAATTGAACGATGTTGCAAGCGACATTGAAAATGGACCGAGCAAAAGTACTTAACGCTATCAAAGCCGGATGTGACTGGAAAAGCGCAAGCACCAAGCAGTTCAAAGATGGATCTTTTGGTAATGGTGCCGCAATGAGGACACCACCTATTGCACTGTTCTTCCATAACAATACTAGTCTCTTACTCGACGAGACACGGAAAGCAGCGGAGATAACCCATGCGCATCCGCAAGCAATTGACGGAGCTTTAGCAATAAGTATGGCAATCTCATATGCGCTAAAAAGAAATTTTGATGATAGTTTTTGGAAAGATTTGAACTACAACTGCAGCACCGAAATTTTTAAGGAGAAGTTTAACCTAATCAAAACATGGTTAGCTGACGAAGAATTGATTAACCATCAAACAGTTGTGAATAAGCTTGGAAATGGAATAAGCGCTCGAGATTCTGTCATCACTGCTATTTATACCGCTATACGATTTATTAATTTTAGATTTGATGAGTTAATGAAATTTGTTATTTCACTCAAAGGTGATGTTGATACGATAGGAGCAATGGCCGGTGCAATATGGGGCGCTTATAACGGCATAAAAAACCTGCCAAATATTTCCATTGAAGAAAAAGACTACATTTTACAATTGGCTTCTCTTATTCACGAACAGAAACCATGAAAACTGCCCATAGGTATCATTCACAAAATGTAAAGGAGTAACCATCGTTCACTCTCAGAACACTTCAGGCCGATTCCGCGAATTAAATTGCAGTTTAATTTATGCCTGCGAAAAGAGATGAGGAGCAGTTGGATTTGTTTGGGTGATTGGTTGCGGATTTTTTAATATAAATGTTTTCAAATAAGTAGTTGAAGCAATCTGGTGCAGACATATATAGTCGGCGCTACCTATTAAACTGTTAGCGGTCAACCATGATTGAATCAAATTACTGGAAGGAAGATCTAATAGTCTACTCTAAGCAGTTTAAGCCTGTTACGAAACCACCACGATGGACTGAGAGAGTGCAAGTAAATTTTGAAAAGGATGTTACGATCTCCTTTTTCATGATTAGAAAACTTATTGAGAGCACCAAACTTTCAACAAAAACCACAATGTATGAAGCACAGATATTTCGCTCTCCTTGCGTAGGAAAAGTTAATAATCGAAATTTCTGGGATATAGATAAACTGTATGGTTTAGAGAAAGAACAGCTCGTGTCCAAGAATGTTAACTTTCTTTGTAATCAGCTGATACATGGTGGCGCAATGTATGCTTACCGAGAAAAAGATTGCAACTGGGGTGGAATATATACTTGCTCGGATTTCGAGCGGGAAAAGTACGTATACCGAATTCCAATATCTGAAATAATTAAAATTCTGGAAGTGGCTGGCAACGATTACCCAGACAGAATAACAATGACATATAGCGAATCTAAAGGTGATTATGTCGTTAAAACAAACTAAAACTGCTAACAAGTCAAAGCAAGTAGCCCGTATGGGGTGAAACGAAATGCGGTTCGTGTTTATAGATTCCCGCTACAACCCACCATGTCTGTCAGAGAGGGTAATGTGATTCTTAGAGAAATTTGCTTCCATTTTGAAAATATACATGAAATGCCGTTTTTTGATGGCCGAGATTTTAACCTTAAGATTGGTCATATCATCGATTCAATTTATTTGAGAATGCCAAGATCAATAAAAACTGAAAGCATTCGTAAGTTAAATGTTTGTGTCGATTTAGTTGAAGGAAACAAAGAATTTTGGGAGCTTGATGGCATAGGCATGGCGTTTGTTACCTGCAAACAGAAAAATGAATTGCCTTTTCTTGAGAAAAGGGAACTGTATGCAGCAGTTATTTCTTTAATGAGAAATGGTGTATTGATTGCAGCCAAGCATGACAGGGGCGTGAGTGAAAATATTGATGTGATACTCAGATGTTTAGATCAGTCAGCATTTCCCTTTGACTATCACAGAAAAATTCAACGCTCTCATAGAACAAAGAAATATAAAGCAGAGGCCATCGTCAATATTCAAGCAGACAAATACCTTTCACAAGTATTAGTTAGCGATAAACTGGGTAATATCGAGCGAATCACAGTTACTGAAGTAGAACCCATGATTGATTGTGTGAATCTTGGATTTGATAAGTTGATTTGGGAGCAAGATGAACTTCTTTGTTATCGTGGCGACAACCTGAGTTTTAAACTAAACCCAAAGATTATTAAAAATTAAAAACACTACTCAGCATGAAAACATCGAT
>CAZICR010000430.1:0-3125 GCA_964537795.1 uncultured Cellvibrionaceae bacterium
ATATGGATCAGACGGATTTTCCTGCTGCAGAATTACGCAAAATTGTGCAAATGGCTGGTATTCGAAAGCGACATGTTTCCGATGGGCGTATTTGTAGCAGTGATTTATGTTTGGCAGCAGCGGCCAATTTATTGAAAGAATTAAATTGGTCGGCTGATTCAATTGATGCGCTGATTTTTGTCACCCAAAGCCCTGATTATTTTTTACCATCGACCAGCAGTTTACTTCATCGTGATTTGGGCTTATCCCATCATTGCGCAACTTTTGATATTGGCTTGGGTTGTTCCGGATACCCCTACGGAATTTGTCTGGGTGCCATGATGGTTAATTTCGGGCACAAGCGAGTGTTGGTGTTACATGGAGAAACGCCAAGTTTATTTACTGATCCTTTGGATAGAGGTACGCATTTATTATTTGGTGATGCAGGATCAGCAACTGCGTTGGAATATTCTGAAAATGCAACGCCCTGGTTTTTTAATTTACAAAGTGATGGCAAAGGTTACGATCATTTAATTATTCCCGCGGGTGGATTCAGGCAACCTAAAAGCGACCAACAACGTGATTATCGCTTGTATATGAATGGCACGGGATTATTTAATTTCACATTGGAGCGTGTGCCGCCATTAATTATGGAAACACTTGAGCAAGCAGGATTAACCACCGAGCAGGTTAATTATTTTATTTTTCATCAATCAAATCAATTTATGATGAAACATCTCGCTAAAAAATGTTCGTTACCTGAAACTGCAACGCCCATTATTTTAGAAAATTTCGGTAATACCGGTGGTGCCTCGGTTCCACTGACAATCACCTGTGCATTAAACATCACTCGCGAAACAGACGTGAAATTAATGTTGTTGGGTTATGGTGTGGGTTTGTCCTGGGCATCGGCCTTGGTTAATTTACCTGCTGATGCTTTATTGCTACATGGCATGATCAATCAACCTTGCATCAGTCAAGCGGCTCCTGCAGAGAAAACAAATTAAGATGGATGGCAAATGTTAAATACTGAAAACTTTTCCGGGCGAAAAATTTTATTGGCAGGTGCAACTTCTGGTTTGGGTTGTGCTATTGCACGGGGTTTAGCACAAATGGGCGCTTCACTGATTTTAACGGGACGCGACCAAAATCGTTTAAATGAACTCAAGCAAAATTTAACGGGTTCGCATCAAGATATGTTGTTGGATTTATCTGATCCGCAGCAAATTGAATCGCAATTAAATCAGGATTTATTAAAAGATCTCTACGGAATTTGTTTTTGTGCGGGCGTTGTTGAAACGCGACCACTCAAATTGATGAAACCTGTACAGTTTTTACAACATATGCAAGTCAACAGTTTTTCCGCTTTGGAATTGGCTCGCTTGTTAACACAAAAACAATTTATGCCTGCAGAAGGTAGTTTGGTTTTTGTGACATCTATTTATTCAACGATTGGTGCGCCCGGTCAGTCGGCCTACTGTGCCAGTAAAGGCGCTTTGGCAGCAGCCAGCCGCGCTTTGGCAGTGGAGTTAGCGCCCAGAAATATACGTGTGAATTGTATTGCGCCAGGATTTGTTGCAACGGATATGACCATGCAAAAGTCCCGACTCAGTGAATCGCAATTACAAGCCATAGTTGATAAACACCCATTAGGTGCAGGCTCTGAAGATCAAGTTGCCAGAGCAGCAGCTTTTTTGTTATCACCGGCCAATCGCTGGATTACAGGCACAGAACTCTGTGTTGATGGCGGTTATACCGCACAATAAATTAGAAAAATTTTGAGGGTGAATCAGCATGACACTAAATGAAGCATTGGAAATGATAGCCGGTTTTTTTGAGGCAGATGTTTCCAATATCCGTCCCGACACCTTGCGCGAAGAAATAGCCGGATGGGATTCAATGGGATTTTTGACTTTAATGGCAGAGTTTGATGATAGGTTCAGTATTATTTTAACTGCACCGCAATTGGAAAAAATGCAGAAAGTGAATGATATTTTACAAATTCTTCGTGACCATTCATTACTCAGCGAATAAATATGGCGAATCTCTCTTACGATAAAGTCACTCGTGTCATAGCTAAGAGTCTTAATATGACTCCAGAGTCTCTTCGTGATTCCTTCGCTCCTGCAACTCAGGATGAACTGGCCTCAATTCTGCAATTTCGCCAAGTGTTTTCTCATGCAAACTTGCGCTGGAAAGATGAGGATTATTTAATCTGGCGTTACGACTTTTCACCTGTAATGTCTCTTCAAGATGATAAACACAACCGTTTGTGGCGAGTTAAAATAAACGGTGAGATAGTCGGTATCATTGGCCTCGACTACGCCGAGTTTTTATTTCGTGGCGAAATTAAATCATTACGTAATCCTCTGGATCTTTTAGTGCGTACTGATATGGATGGTTTGGGTTTTGGTGTGTGGATGAGTTTGGTTTTGGAACAGCACTATCCTTTTTTATTTGCTATGGGTGCCACCCGCCATTCACAAAGTATCGTTAAAAAATTATTTCATCCAATGCCTGATATGGGTGCATGGAAATTATTGTTGGATACCCGTCAATTTATAGCAAAAAAAACAAAAAATCGACTATTGCAATGGCTTTTGAGTAAATCACTGAACTTATACTTAAAAATCAATTTGTCTTTTAAAAGATCGGCTCATAACACTCAGTGCGAAGTAAGACCTTTAACCGATTTTTCACCTTTTGATACAGATCTTCAACTGCTCAATAGTAGCTATCAAGATCTGGATTTACTAATGCGCCATCGTGATGCTCCATTTTTGAATTGGCGTTTTATAAAAAATCCTCGGCGTCACTATTCTGTAATGGCGGCATTTGCTGATGGTGAGCTTAAGGCATATGCGGTATACCATTTTAATCAAAAAAAATATCTTGAAATTGATGACTTATTCGCGTCTGCGGATGATCACCGATATCTGTTCAATATGTTATTTGAGTTAATTGCGTTGGCGCGTAAAAACAATTCTGGCCTTATTTCGTTCGTTGCACATGCAAATGTATGGCAATCGACCTTGAAAAAATCAGGTTTTAAGTGGCGTGATGATGGCCATCTGTTCAGTATTTTTATAAATGATTCATCGCAGGAGCAGTTTACGTCGATTGAGCGATGGCTACTCACCAGTGCG
>CAZICR010000431.1:0-3102 GCA_964537795.1 uncultured Cellvibrionaceae bacterium
CCGCACTTTACGTCAGTAAAACCGGATTATCTGCACAAGATAAACAACTCACCACTATTTCCAACAATTTGGCGAACGCCAGCACTATTGGATTTAAACGTGATCGTGCGGTTTTTGAAGATTTAATTTATCAAAATCAACGTCAACCCGGCGCGCAGGAAACGCAAGAAACACAATTGCCTTCCGGATTGCAATTGGGAACCGGTGCGCGCGTAGTCGCGACACAAAAAGAACACACTCAAGGATCTTTGCAAGTGACAGATCAGTCGTTGGATCTTGCGATTAATGGTCCGGGATATTTTCAAGTATTACAGCCTGATGGAAGTATTTCCTATACGCGTAATGGGCAATTGCAAATGAATGGCGAAGGCCAATTAGTTAACGCAGATGGCTATCTATTAGAGCCCGCAATCACCATACCTGCAGGTGTTAATAAAATTACCATCAGTGAAACCGGAACAGTGAATGGCTACACACAAGGCGTTGTCGATCCACAACAGTTGGGTGATATTACCTTGGTAAATTTTGTAAACCCCTCAGGTTTGCAAGCAGTTGGTGGCAATTTATTTGTTGAAACATTGGCAAGTGGAAATCCTGTTCAAGGCACTCCCGGTGAAAATGGAATGGGTTCATTAAAACAAGGCATGCTGGAAGGTTCCAATGTGAACATTGTGGAAGAAATGGTGAGCATGATTACCACCCAGCGTGCTTATGAAATGAATTCAAAAGTCATTTCCACTGCTGATCAAATGTTGCAATACATTTCGCAAAATTTGTAATTGAGTGAGGCTGGTAAAAATGAAAATTCTGGTGTTGGTTTTATGGATCCTTTCTTTATCTGCCTGTATGCAGAATCGTAAACCATTGCCTGATGATCCTGCTTACGCGCCTACTGTTTCCGCGAATATGCCTGTGCCACAAAGAACAGCAGGTTCTTTGTATCAGGATGCTTATGGAATGAGTTTGTTTGATGATCGAAAAGCACATTTTGTTGGCGATGTTATTACTGTGACCTTAAGTGAAAAAACCGTTTCCAAAAAATCATCGGGTGTTGCGGTGAAAAAGAATTCTTCAGCCGATATGAATGCGGGGACTTTATTAGGTACTGCAAATCCCTCTTATAAAGGTTTGTCGCTGGAAAATTCGATTGCACACAATCGTACCTTTTCCGGTGATGCCGATGCAGATCAAAGCAACAGTCTTGAAGGCAATATCACTGTGACCGTCGCAGAAATTTTACCGAATGGAAATTTAATTGTTCGCGGTGAAAAGTGGATCACCTTAAATCGCGGCGATGAATTCATTCGCATCAGCGGCATTATTCGTCCTGATGATATAGCACCAGACAACACAGTGGTTTCTACACGTTTAGCTAATGCAAAAATTTCCTACAGCGGAACAGGTACTCTTGCAGATTCCCAAACCATGGGTTGGTTTTCAAAATTTTTTAATAGCGGTTGGTGGCCTTTCTAGGGGAATAAAATGAAAACAAATTTGATAAAAGAATTTCTACGAAATTTACCCCATCCTAACCTCCCCCTTACGAAGGGGTTTGTTTTTATTTTATTAATTTTATCAACCAATTTCGCATTCGCCGAACGCATCAAGGACATTGCCAGCATTGCCGGTGTCAGGGCTAACCAATTAGTGGGTTATGGTTTGGTGGTAGGTTTGGATGGCACTGGTGATCAAACCACACAATCACCTTTCACGACACAATCATTTAATAGCATGTTGAAACAATTTGGTATTACCGTACCGGAAGGTGCGCGTATGCAAATGAAAAATGTGGCAGCAGTGATGGTGCAAGCGGAGTTGTCTGCATTTGCAAAACCAGGGCAAACATTGGATGTGACTATTTCATCCATCAGTAATGCAAAAAGTTTGCGTGGCGGTAGTTTGTTGATGACACCATTGAAAGGATTGGATGGAAAAGTCTATGCAGTAGCACAAGGTAATTTAATTGTCGGTGGATTAAGTGCATCGGGTGCTGATGGTTCCAAAATTACCGTAAATATTCCCAGTACGGGTCGTGTTCCTAATGGTGCTACGGTTGAGCGAATGGTAGAAAACAATTTTGCCGCTGGACAACCGGTAGTATTTAATTTACATCGAGCCGATTTCACTACAGCCAATCAAGTTGCAAAAGCCATTAATAGTTTATTGGGCCCTGATGTTGCCAAACCTTTGGATGCGGTTTCTATTATGGTGGACTCACCGGTAAATCCTGCACAACGTGTGGATTACATTTCCATGCTGGAAAATTTACAAGTGACGCCCGGTGAAGAAGTCGCAAAAGTGATTATTAATTCACGCACCGGCACAATAGTTGTCGGAAAAAATGTTCGTGTGTCTCCTGTTGCGGTAACACACGGAAGCCTGACAGTTTCTGTTGTAGAAAGTTTAACTGTGTCGCAACCCAATCCTCTGGCTGATGGCAATACAGTAGTAGTGCCTACCAGTAATATCAAAGCCGAAGAAGAAACCAATCCCATGTTTAAATTCGCACCTGGAGCAAGCCTGGATGAGATTGTTCGTTCGGTCAATAACGTTGGCGCATCTCCCAGCGATTTAATGGCAATTCTTGAAGCCTTGAAGCAAGCCGGTGCATTAAAAGCAGAATTGGTGGTGATTTAAAATGGCAATTGATTTTCGTGCAGCCGATATGAACAGCATTTCCGATAATTATCTGGATGCTAATTCATTAAATAAAATTACCCAATTAGGTAAAAAAGATAATGACGCTGCGCTGAAAGAAGTTGCCAAACAATTTGAAGCTTTGTTTTTAAAACAAATGTTGAAAACCATGCGCGATACCAATCAGATATTCGCTGAAGACAACCCTTTAAATTCGCAAGAAATGCAATTTCATCAGGATATGATGGATCACCAAATGGTATTAAATCTTGCGAGTGGAAAAGGAATTGGTTTGGCAGAAGTTTTTTATAGGCAGATGTCACCGGATGTTATGAAGCAAAAAGACCCCACCCTAACCCTCCCCTTCCCAGGGGAGGGAACAGTCCCTCCCCCTGGCAAGGGGGAGGTTAGGAGGGGGTCTTTGTTTTTATAGACTGTTCTCTCCGGCAAGGGGAGGGTTAGGGT
>CAZICR010000432.1:0-3101 GCA_964537795.1 uncultured Cellvibrionaceae bacterium
CCGCAATTCGGTTCAACAGTGATTTTTCGTTGTCTTTATGAACACGCTTTATGAGAAGCAACAAATTATTTAACAGCGAAGTATTTCCATAAAAATGTTCACCTTTGGTTTTTTCCAAAGTGCTTACTATGCAATCTGCCAATAACTCAGGACCAACCAGGGCTTCTATTTGGGTTATTGCCATGGTCTTAGAGCCCATCTCCAAGCGTTGAGATAATAGTGTCAGCACTTGGTCGCGGGTAATTTCCCTATATTGAACAACTTCATTGAATTCTTTTTCAGGCAGTTCAAGGGGATCTTTTCCGGTAATCGATTGATAGAAGTTTGCCATTAGCTGTTTGTGGGTAATGTGGATGGTGCTTTGTCGTCTATAGAAATATTCTTTCCACTTTGTGTGATCATCCAATTCCGGTGAGCCCTCTACTACTATAGTCATATCGGGAAAACCCAAAGCCCAGGCTAAATCCATTTGCTCATTCCAGGAAAACCCGGGACGAACCCATTTTGCACCGACGGCGTCTTTGCCATTGATCAATGCTTTACTGCTAAAACGAACTGTCGGATTTTTTTGGGTTAATGCTAAACAATAGGCTGTTTCGGGATTAAATGAAGTCATAAACTACTCCGGTAGCGTTGAGTTATTATTTGTTTCAAAACAATAGCTAAATATTCCCTGACCTTGATATATGAAATCCTGAAAAATTATGAAATATTTTGAAAAATGATAAGAAACTGACTAATAGCCGACTATGCCATACAAACCTGATCATCTTTTATTGAACCCTGAAGCCCTGACACTGACCGATACTGAAACCAACCAGTTGGTATCGCAGGATGAAAAACTGATTGCTGCACTGACTTTATTAGCATCACGTTATCCCAATACCGTCACCAAAGATGAACTCATGGCTGTAATCTGGCCAAATCAAATACTGACAGAGTGGTCGCTCGCACGATTCATAGCAGATGCCAGAAAGTTATTAGGCCCAAGGCATCACATAAAAACTGTTCATGGACGGGGTTATCGTTATCTATTTCCGGTGGAAGAAATCAAGCATGGTGAGCTGCCCGCGCAAAACCCGGCCAGAGTTGAGGCAAATCATTACCCGGTATCAACATCAATCCCCAAGGGGAAAATTCACCCTTCTGTTATTTACAGCCTTTGTTTTCTGGTAACAGGATTTTTTCTACTCATCTTTTATTTGACCAAACCTTCATTTCTTTTGCCTAAAGGTGTCACCAACCCAGTGGTCGCAATACTGCCTGCCAATATTGAAAATGGTCACCCGGCATGGCGACTGGGTTTACCTGCCTTAATAGCTAAACGTTTATCAGGATTTTCAATTACTACGAGTCATTCAAGATTGGTCAATAAACAATTTGAAAACTGGCGTAATCAACACCCGGATCAACCACTGGATTCAAAAAATGTATACAGTTTCTGTTCCGAAATAGGTTGTAATCAACTGGTGTTAATACACCAGGAATCAGATCTTGATCACACAAAAATTTATTATCAAATTATTACGCCCTACAACCATAAAATATCAACCACTTTTACCGGCGAGAATTTGCATGAAGCCCTGCAAGTTTTGTGGGACGACTTAAAAATACAGTTTGTGAAAAAAGAAAACGAAGTGATTTTTGAATTTGAATTGGATAACAGCTTTGTCACTGAAACCTATATAGAAGCTTTGGGAAGTTTGATTGCAGATGACAATCCACCTGCCAGAATGCTGTTGGGCTATCTTCAGGAAAAACATCCGGATTTTTCAATGGCAACTCTGGAATTGATTAATCTTGAAATGAATCGCGATACTGAAAAATCAATATCAACACTGAGTAGCATTGAGCCTAAAAATCAATATGAATATTTCATCGCTAACATTTTGCAAACACAGATTCACCTGAAACAATCGAATTATAATCAGGCAATTAAATATGCCACAGAAGCCGTTTCAATTTCTGCATCATCAGATTCAGACCATCTAAAAGCTGTGGGCTTGATCAATATGGGCATCAGCAGAATGGCACTATCGGAATCAGCAATGGATGACTTTAAAAAAGCCGAAGCAATCTTTTCAACCAGAGATGACCCCTACTCTCTGGCAATAACCCATCTATGCCTGGCTGATGCTTTTGATGCTAGCGGAGATTCGCAAACAGCAAATCGCTTACGAAGTGACGCCAAATTATTTTTTGATACATTCGACTTGGCAAACAGCATGAGTTGCAATGTTCAATCACTTCTTATTTATTGAGAAGAGACCATTGCCCAAAAGCACTTCTGATTAATTTACTTAGTCATCCCTGCAAAAGCAGGGATCCTATGCTCGGTAAAGTATCTAAAAACACTTACTCAATCTTTTTATCAATAACTAAATTGATTTTTTCCGGTAATTGTTTGATATCAATAGGCCCTTGGCTGGCTTGCCAGTCTCCGGATTTTGCGACTGCAGAACCATCTTCAGATATGCGGGCGATCAATTCAATTTGTGTGGCGGTTGCCAAAGTTGCTGCCGGTGACATTGCCATAGCTTCCGTCAAAGTCACTTTTGTAGGCAACTCTGAAAATTTAATGCGTGTAATTGCCAATGGCATTTTAGACCCCTGCCATCCACGTGCATAAACATAAACTAATTGATCCGGCTTGGCCGTTACATTGGGAGCAACACTCACTTCCAATTGTATGCTGATTCCCGTCAAGGCTTTATCCAAACTTTCCTGAGTTCCTACTTCAGCAACATAAAGCATTTTTGCTTTTTCAATACCCATGGCCAAACCAACACCCGCGTCGCTATTCGCCCCCAACACATCAACCGCTTTTTGCCAGTATTCTATTGCTTTTACATAATTCTTTTTCGAAAACTCCTGAATCCCTAACAGACCCAAGGCGGTCGTATTTCGTGGTTCCAAAGCCAATGCCTTTGTCGCCAGCTGCCCTGCTTCTTCCGTTATTTGATTATTCGATTGCAAGAACATAACTTGTGCCAACTCCGCCATTATCATGCCGGATGTTTGGTCACGTTTTAAAATTTCCTGATAAGCATTTATTGACTTGGTATAGTCCTTTCGTTCCGAGGCTAATCTGGCTAATAAAA
>CAZICR010000433.1:0-3094 GCA_964537795.1 uncultured Cellvibrionaceae bacterium
TATGGGTCGGAATTTTTTTGGGTTTAAATTGAATTTTTCAGAGGTTCCCTAACAATTCAAGGTCACCGACCAATCGCGGATGTTTAGGTAAACCGACATAATCGATAAAGCCCATCAAACTGCGCAATGCAAAGGCGCCGCGACTGAAAGCAAAACCAAAAATTTTATCGCCGGTTTGCCAACGTTCGGCTAAAAACCGGTAAGCGTCCACAATACGCTCTGTCGTTCCTGCACCGGTTGTGCCTTCGAATTTTTCCGCCAACTTCGAACCTCGGGAGCCCACACCGTTCAGGTACAAAATTTTTCCTGACTGCTGCGACAATTCTGCAATTGAGCCATAGGGTTTGGCATCATCCAGAGTTTGTTGAGTCAAGGCTTCCCAGGTAATTTGCACATTGGTTTTAGTGACGGCTTCCTGCTTATCGATTGGATCCAGATCTGTTTCTCCCGGTGCATTCCAAGTGCCATCAATACACACTACCCAAACTTTATTCATGGTAAATGTCCTTTGTTAATAGTCTTAAATAATTCTTAAATTTAACAGATAGAAGCATAGTTGCCGATTTATTAATCGTAATTGTTTTACGCTGCCAGGTAATATGTTACAGATTGGCACCTCATCGCATGTTAAGGTTCACAGGTCTCAATCTGCACCATTGGGATTTTCCCCTCATGAATAAAACAGGGTAAGATCGCGCTGCAAAAACCATTCATTCACTCACTGTATCCGGAGTCATCAACATGTCGTCGAGGAAATTTATTTATCTGATTGGTGTGGGATGTTCGCTTATGCTGTCCGCTTGCAGCAATAATGCCCCTACTCCTGCAGCGGCCCAATCTCTCCCCGAAAATGCACCCAAGACAGATGATTATCAGGTGGTGGATTGCCTGTTACCCGGACAGGTTCGAAGCTTGGGGAGCTCAACCTATTTAACGCCACGCCGCCCGGTTTTAACAACTGCCGCTGATTGCCGAATTCGCGGCGGTGAATTTGTTGAATTTGATCGCGCTGATTACAAAACTGCATTGAATGTCTGGATGCCCAGTGCGGAAGCCGGTGATGCTGATGCACAGGCCAATGTAGGCGAAATTTTTGAACGCGGATTAGGTGGAAGTCCCAACTATAAAGCCGCTGTGATCTGGTATCAAAAGGCAGCCGCTCAAGGCAATTCCCGAGCCCAATTCAATTTAGGAACTTTATACGAACAAGGCCTTGGTGTTCCCAAAGATAAACTCATCGCACTCAACTGGTATCGAAAAGCCTGGGGCATGCCGGAAGATTCTCTGGTTTATCAGTCAGCTGCTGCTGAAGCCAATAATGAATTGCGCGCCCAGTTGCAAAAAAATCTTGACGAAAAAAATCAGCAAATCGGCTTTCTGAAAAGCCAGATTGCAAGTCTTCAGGCTGATTTGAAAAAAGCCAATACGATCGATGGCGAAAAACAAATGGCTTCACTACAAACCTGGATAAAAACGCTTGAAGCCGAACAATTACTCGCCAGAAAAGATATAGACCAATTACCACAAATACGCGAGCCAAAAGCAAGTCCACAAACTGTAAAATCCGAATCCGGCAATGCCGCTATTAATACCAAGGGCATGCACTTCGGAAAATATTATGCATTAATTATTGCCAATCAAAATTACGACAACATTGACGACTTACGTACACCGCACGCAGACGCATTGCGCGCAAAAAAAATTCTTTCAGAAAGCTATGGATTTAACGTCACCATGTTGTTGGATGCAGATAACACTGGCGTGATGAAAGCGATTAACCAATTGAACGATATGATTGGCGATGACGATAACCTGTTAATTTTTTACGCAGGCCATGGTTCCAGAATTAAAAGCGGTGAATTTGAAGCAGGCTATTGGTTACCAAGCAATGCCAACACGCCGCCGGATGATACTTTTTGGGTTTCAAACGAATTTGTTACACGCCATCTGGCTCGCTTAAAAGCAAAACGCATCATGGTAGTAGCGGATTCCTGTTACGCAGGCCTGCTGTCTACATCTCCGGGTTATTTATTTATGAGTGAAAAAGCCAATTACAGCGAAGAATATATTCGTTACAAATTACCTAAACGTTCACGCCTGTTGTTGTCTTCCGGTGGCGATATGCCCGTGCTGGATAATCAGGGCCAAGGGCATTCGGTATTTGCGCGCGCATTTCTCGATGTTCTGGAACAAAGTAGCGGCATTTTGAGCGGGCCGGAATTATTTTTAAAAATTAAAAATCAAGTAACCAATAAAGCAGAATCTGTAGGCTTTCAACAAATTCCAGAGTTCAAACCCATCAAGGGAGCAGGACACGAAATCGGCGATTTCTTTTTCGTAAAACAATCTTAAGGAGATGATCGTGAAATTTTTATTAAAATTGGGGCTAGGTAGCTGTGTCAGCCTGATGCTGGTGTCAGGATTGGCCAGCGCAGATTTACCGGATCTGTACGATGACTTTTCAACAGACCTGGAAAGAACCACCGCTCAAGGAGTTTGGCAAACTTACAATGATTTGCTGAATTTGGGATGTGCAAATACTGCAGGTGGCAACCAAGGTGTCAATTCATCTTCCGCATCAAGTGTCCCCAGCACTGCTGCTCCCAACACCGCGGCCAGAGCTTTGCCCACCAGCTGTACCGGCGCAACTCTTGCGCTTTTCAATAAAGTCAGCGAAATCATTGATACCGCCAATGCTATTACCGGCGAGGATGTTTCAACACCATTCAATTTGGATCTTGACGAAGTAGAGTTGGGTAAAGCTCTGCAGTGGAATGCCGTTGAGGAATACAACGCACAGTCTTCACTTACTGGTGATTTTTTACAAAGCCAGATGTCAGGCCTTTCCAGTCGAATCAGTGCATTGCGGTCAGGTGCAAGTTTCGGCACATTAAATCCTGCGCATATTTACCAAGGTTATGCCGCTAACAATCTTTCCGGTTCCGGTGCAGCAGCTGATGATGATGCTTATAGTCGTCTCGGTGGATTTATTAATTACACTGGTTCATCAGGTGATAAAGCACCTACACCTTGGGAAAATGCATTTGATGTTGATGGCTTCGATCTCACATTGGGCGTAGATTATCGTTTTAAC
>CAZICR010000434.1:0-3093 GCA_964537795.1 uncultured Cellvibrionaceae bacterium
TATTTTTGATTGTCATTACGATTGTTTTGTGGGAATAACCCCCGTTACTGAGGAAAAAACAATGTATCGCACACTCTCTTTGCTGCTAGTAGCCATTCAGCTCGGCATACCGCCCGGTTAAAAAACCACATTGTTTTGCTTTTTTCTCAAAAGGGAAGGTTTTTCTACGTGCCAAATTTGTTGTTTTTTAATTCACAAACGAGGAGGCTTTATGCTGACAGTATCCCAACTCAAGCGAGCCTATGGTGATTTTGTCGCTGCGGATGCGGTGAATTTTTCGATTGCCAAAGGCGAAATCGTGGGCTTGCTCGGCCACAATGGTGCGGGCAAAACCACAGTGATGAAAATGTTGAGCGGTTATCTTGAACCCAGCGCCGGTGACATCATTCTTGATGGTCAATCGCTGGCCCGACATTTAAAAACCTTGCAGCAAAAAATTGGTTATCTACCAGAAAGTTTGCCGGTTTATCCCGAGATGTCGGTTGCCGATTATCTCGACTACGCCGCCGAGCTGAAAGGTTTGCAGGCGGTGGAAAAACAACGCGAAGTTAAACGCGTTATTCAGGCGACTGATATAGCCAATAAATTATTGGCTCCCATCAACACCTTGTCACGTGGATACAAGCAACGCGTGGGTGTTGCCCAAGCGCTTTTGGGTAAGCCTGCACTATTAATTCTGGATGAACCCACCAACGGACTCGACCCACAACAAACCCAACAAATGCGCGAGCTGATTCGCGATATAGCCAAAGATGCCACAGTGATTCTTTCCACTCACATCATGCAGGAGGTGGATGCACTTTGTGATCGTGTCCTGATGATGCGTGCCGGTCGATTGGTGATTGATGCAAAACTGGCCGAGCTGCGTTTGAGTCGCAGCCTGTTGGTGAAAACCAGTGCGCCTGCCGAATCCATTATTGAATTGTTAAAAGCACTAGCTAATGTGCATCAAGTCAGTTTGCTCGAACAAAACCCGACGGGTTTGCGCCTGCAATTGGGTGATGATGTGGATCTGCAGAATCTCTGCGCTGCGGTTGCCAAAGTCGTCATTCAATCGGGTGCTGATCTCTATCAACTGACACCGGAAACCCGCGATCTTGAAACCTTATTCCGCGAAGTGAACTCACAAGATTCTATGTTTACTCCCAAGGAGGTTCGCCATGCAGCCTAAACAAACTATCGGGCGTATCGCCAAAAAAGAAATTGCATTATTTTTTGCATCGCCCATCGCTTATTTATTTTTAGCCGCTTTCGCCGCAGTGAGTCTATTTACTTTTTTCTGGGGCGAAGCATTTTTTGCACGCAATATTGCCGACGTGCGCCCGCTGTTTGAATGGATGCCATTGTTGCTGATTTTTCTCGCCAGCACTTTAACCATGCGCTTGTGGAGTGAAGAACGCCGTACCGGCACCTTGGAACATGTGCTGACCCAACCTGTCCCTATCTGGCATTTTGTTTTGGGCAAATTTTTGGGTTGCATGGCGTTGTTGAGCATCGCTCTGATCATTACATTGCCGCTGCCCATTACCGTTGCTATTTTGGGTGATCTGGATTGGGGCCCTGTAGTGACTGGTTATCTCGCCACTTTATTGTTGGGTGCTGCCTATTTAAGTATTGGTTTGTTTGTGTCTTCACGCAGCGATAATCAAATTGTCAGCCTGATCAGTGCCGTTGCCGTCTGTGGATTTTTTTATTTACTCGGCAGCAAATCACTGACAGATTTTTTTGGTAATACTACCGGTGAATGGTTACGACTATTGGGTACAGGTTCGCGCTTTGAATCCATTACCCGCGGCGTGATTGATCTACGTGACCTTTATTATTATTTAAGTTTGATTCTGGTATTTCTTGCACTCAATACTTTTGCACTCGAGCGTGAACGTTGGGCCGCAACCGGCAACAAGCAACATCATCAAGGCTGGCGTACAGTCACATTTCTTTTGCTCGCCAACGCGCTGGGCGCCAACCTGTGGTTAGGACAAATTAACGACCTGCGTGTTGATGCCACTCGTGGGAATCAATATTCGATTTCACCCGCGACCCAGCACTACTTGAATCAACTACAAGAGCCGCTATTAATGCGCGGTTATTTCAGCAGTAAAACCCATCCACTTTTATCACCCCTGGTGCCACAAATTCGCGATCTGATGAAAGAATATGAAATTGAAAGTCAGGGCAAAGTGCGTGTGGAATTTGTTGATCCCATCAGCAATCCGGAATTGGAAGAAGAAGCCAATCAAAAATATGCGATTCAACCGGTTCCTTTTCAGGTGGCGGATCGCTATCAATCCTCATTGGTGAATTCCTATTTCAATGTCTTGGTTCAATACGGTGATGAATATCAGGTGTTGGGTTTCCGCGATTTGATCGAAGTGAAATCCGGCGGAGCTGAAACCGAGATTGATGTGCAGTTGCGCAACCCGGAACACGATCTGACACGCGCAATTAAAAAAGTGCTGCAGTCTTACCAAGCCGGTGGCAATTTGTTTGATACAGTTAAAGGCGAATTGGTATTTAATGCTTACATATCGGCTGATAATAAACTGCCTCAAGCATTGAAAGATTTCAAAACCAGCATAGAAACCGAATTGAAAAAGCAACAGGAGAAATCTTCCAATCGTTTGCAAGTGGTGATTCAAGATCCTGAAGCCGACGGCGGAAAAATTGCTGAACAAATTGCCAAAGATTTTGGTTTCCAACCTATGGCAACCAATCTGTTAAGCAATGAGCGTTTTTATTTTTATTTGACGCTGGCACAGGGTGATCAGGGCGTACAAATTCCCTTGGATGATTTAACAGCGGCCAGTTTCGAGCGCAACTTCAATTCCGCCGTCAAACGTTTTGCCAGCGGCTTTACCAAAACTGTCGCACTGGTTGTGCCTGAGCCGGATTATGCGGGCAGCTACCATGGCAATCCGGGCGGTGCGCAATTCAATCAACTGGAACAATTCCTCGGTGCTGAGTTGAATATTCAGCGCGAAGATTTGAAAGATGGTTCGGTGACGGCGGAAGCGGATGTGTTGTTAGTAGCAGCACCGAAAAATCTGGATGAAAAACAACTCTTCGCGATTGATCAATTCCTGATGCAAGGTG
>CAZICR010000435.1:0-3065 GCA_964537795.1 uncultured Cellvibrionaceae bacterium
GGATAAATACTCATGCTCGAAGCGTTTGATTTTGTCATTTTTGGTGGTGCGGGTGATTTGGCCCTGCGAAAGTTAATTCCCGGTCTATACCGTGCACATTGCGAGGGTTCATTGCCCAAGGGTGCTCGTATAATTCCGACCTGCCGCAACACGCAAATGGTAGATGAGTACAAGGATAAAGTCCGCGCTGCTGCAGAAAAACATTTAAATACAGATGAATTTGTTGCTGCTGATTGGGAAAGTTTTGCCAAACAAATTTTTCCGGTGTTTGTTGATATAGCAACTAAAGATGAACATTGGGCCGCCCTTGCTGAATTAATGAATGACGGCAAAAACAAACACAGAGTATTTTATCTTTCTACACCGCCTTCAGTGTTCAGTGTGTGTTGTAAGCATCTGCATGAGTCAGGTCTGATCACCGACACTGCACGTGTGGTAGTCGAAAAACCTTTAGGTTACGACGCTAAAACTGCAGAAGAAATTAACAGCCAAATCGCTGAATATTTCCATGAGGATGCCATCTTCCGTATTGATCATTATCTGGGTAAGGAAACGGTACAAAATTTATTGGCACTGCGTTTTGCTAATGGCATGTTTGAACATTTGTGGGATGCCAAATCTATCGATCACGTTCAAATTACAATTTCAGAAACTGTTGGCCTGGAAGGACGCGCCAGTTTTTATGATGGTGCCGGCGCTTTACGTGACATGGTTCAAAACCACATTCTGCAATTGTTGTGTTTGGTGGCAATGGAATCCCCTAACAAAATGACAGCTGAACGTATTCGCGCAGAAAAAATTAAAGTGTTGGAAAGTTTGCGTCCATTAACTGGCAATACCGTCAAATACAATACAGTACGCGGGCAATATGTTGCAGGCAATGTGAACAATCAAGAAGTTCCGGGTTATCTCGATGAATTGGGCAAGCACAGCGACACAGAAACTTATGTTGCTATTCGTGCCTATGTCGATACCGCTCGCTGGGCTAACGTGCCTTTCTATTTGCGCACTGGCAAACGTATGAAACAACGTTTTGCAGAAATTGTTATTCAATACAAAGATGCACACAAGGTGTATCCGGAATCAGCGGGTTATGCAACGCCCAATCGTTTGGTGATTCGTTTGCAACCGGAAGAAAGCATCAAAATTATTATGGTGTCCAAAGATCTGGAAAAACACGAAACCCATTTGCGTCCTTTATCTTTGAATTTAAATTTTGCTGACACTTATAAAGATTTTTATTCAGACGCTTACAAACGTTTAATGCTGGATGCAGCTGCAGGTGATGCCAGTTTATTTATTCACCGCGCAGAAGTGGATGCAGCCTGGGCATGGATTGATCCTATTGTTGAGGCATGGCAGCGCCCGGAAAACAAACCTCACGGTTATGTCGCCGGTAGTTGGGGGCCACAAGCATCGCAACAATTAATGGCCAGTGATCGACGCCGTTGGTTCTCGATTGATGAAGTACTGTCGGGAGCCGAACAGGAATGGTGATCGAACGTTTATTTGAAAGCAGGGCAGCGATGATCGCTGCGCTGCAAACAGAGTGTGAACATGCATTGCGTTCCGCCGTTGAAGAAACCGGTGAAGCCACTTTTATGGTTTCAGGTGGCAGTACACCTGAACCTCTTTATAAAGCACTGAGCCAATCGGATTTACCTTGGGATGCAATCTATGTTGCCCTGGTTGACGAGCGATGGGTTGATTTTGATCACGACAAAAGCAACGAAGCCTTTATCGTTAAACATCTGATTCAAAACAAAGCCTCAGTCACTCATTTGGTTGGAATGAAAAACGAAGCTGTGACAGCTGCGATTGGTTTGGAAGATTGTGAAGCAGTTTATCAACAGTTGGCGCAACCTTTTGATGTCACTATTTTGGGAATGGGGTCAGATGGACACACAGCATCATTATTCCCCCATGCACCCGGTTTAACAGAAGCATTAAATCCGGAAGCCAATAATTTGTGTGCTGCCATCACCGCTATTCAAAGTGAAGTAACAGGCAACATCACCGAACGTATGACATTGACCTTGGCGGGATTATTAAAATCCAAATTGTTGGTGTTATTAATTACTGGCGAAGAAAAATTATCGGTGTTGCGTGCAGCGCAATCCGGATCTGACGCACAAGCAATGCCGATTCGCGCAGTGCTGCAACAAGAACAAGTTCCCGTGTTGGTTTATTGGGCGCCTTAATTTTTTTGACATTGTAGGTTGGAAGAGCAAAGCGACTTCCGACATGCTGTTTGTGATCTTGTGTCGGAAGTCGCTGTGCTCTTCCAACCTACAGCGTGAAATGATTGAAATTTTGAATTAATTACAGAGGAAATCCGAGTGACATTAACAATTGATCAAATTGTGAGAATCGCACCCGTTGTACCGGTGATGGTTGTTGAACGTATTGAAGACGCAGTGCCTTTGGCGAAAGCTTTGTACAACGGCGGATTAAAAGTATTGGAAATCACTCTGCGCACGCCTTGTGCGTTGGATGCAATCACTGCCATGGTTGAAGCATTACCTGATGATGCGGTGATTGGTGCAGGTACAGTGATTACACCAAAAGATCTGGATGCTGCAATTAAAGCAGGTTCACGTTTTTTAGTAAGCCCTGGAACAACGCCAGCCTTAATCGAAGCTGCAAAAGCCGTTTACAGTTCAGTGCCTTTGTTAGCGGGTGTGGCTACACCCACTGAAGCCATGTATTTACTAGCGGAAGGTTTCACCCATCAAAAATTCTTTCCTGCAGAAGCAGCCGGTGGTGTACCTATGTTGAAATCCATCGGTGGACCTTTGCCGCAAATTACTTTCTGCCCAACCGGTGGAATTGATTTGGCAAAAGCCCCTTCATATCTCGCATTGCCAAATGTGAAATGTGTTGGTGGAACCTGGATGGCACCGAAAGAATTAATGAAAGCTGGCCGTTGGGATGAGATTGAACGTTTGGCGAAAGAAGCTGCGAGCCTGCCACGCCCCTGATTTTCTAAAAGGGGTCAGAGCCCTTTAAATACTACTAAGTAATTAGTAATTGAACATGATCGCATTTAAAGGGCTCTGACCCCT
>CAZICR010000436.1:0-3060 GCA_964537795.1 uncultured Cellvibrionaceae bacterium
GTGTGACCATTACCAAAGGCGATAACTGGATTGAAGCTTCGGCACCGTCACTGCCATTAAAAGCCTTTGATCGCGATTTTAATCATATTCCTGATGCTGCCATGACACTGGCAGTGGTGGCACTTTTTTGCGATGCTCCTTCACGCTTGACCAATATTGCCAGCTGGCGCGTAAAAGAAACCGATCGTATTTCTGCAATGGCAACCGAGTTGCGCAAACTCGGTGCAATAGTGGAAGAAGGCGAAGATTGGTTGCGTATTACACCTGTCGAAAAATTAATTCCGAATGCGGCAATTGATACTTACGACGATCATCGCATGGCTATGTGTTTTTCGTTGGCGACTTTTGGTGGTGTGCCGGTGCGAATTAATGATCCAAAATGCACTGCAAAAACATTTCCGACTTATTTTGATGTGTTTAAGACTGTGGTGAAATAAATTCCGAACGAGACAAACGATTATGCGCAGGTTTCCGATGTTTTTATTTATGCTTGCGCTGTTGCCTTTTATAAAGTCAGGTTTTTCAAAGGCGGATGAAACGACAAGACCGCAATCTATTGCTTCACTCAATTTATGCCTGGATGCGCTATTGCTGAAATTGGTTGAACCAGAACGCATTAATTCATTGACCTATTTATCCGCCAACTCACAATTTTCCCCTTTTGCTCAGCAAGCAAAAAATTTTCATCTCAATCGTGGCCTTGCTGAAGATTTGGTGCCGCGCAATCCTGATTTAATTGTGTCAGGCGATTTTGGTGCTGCCGATGCAAAAACCTTGTTGTCGCAATTGGGTTTTCGTGTTGAAACTCTTTCCCTTCCACAAAGTTTGGAAGATATCGCTGTGCATATCCGAAAGCTGGGAGCCTTAACGGGTAGTCAGTTAAATGCTGAAGCAATGGCAAACCAATTGGAAAAACAAATCACTCGATTGGATGCTGCAAAACAACAGAATTTAATACCGGCGTTTTGGTATTCCTCCAATGGTGTGGTGGTGGGCGCACAGACTTTGGAGAATGAATTGATGACGCGTGCGGGCTTTCATAATCTGGCATTGGATAAAAATATCCGTGGGTTTGCACAAATTGATCTTGAGGATTTAATTTTGGCTAATCCTCAAGTCATTATTATTGAAGCATCGGATGTTTCTTCATTTTCCCTTGCACAGGAATATTTGCAACATCCAGCGCTTTCAAAAAATAATGTAAAAATTTTAACCTTACCGGCAACCTTGTCTGTTTGTATTGCGCCTATTGCTGCAGATGTGATTGAAAATTTAATCGAACAGAAACAAAAATTAAGTGCAAGTGAAAAATAACGTGCAAACAATATCCTACACAAAATTAATTTTATTATTAAGCCTGGCTGTGATAACGACATTTTTTGCATCGCTGTCGATGGGTAATGCTTCTATTTCGATACTGCAGGCGATCAGTGATTTTTTTCATCAGCAAGATTCATTACATCAAACAGTGGTCTGGAATATTCGTTTGCCGCGAGTATTATTAGCATTATTGGTTGGCGCAACTTTGGGAATGGCGGGTGCTGCCATGCAAGGATTTTTGCGTAACCCTCTCGCAGATCCGGGAATTTTAGGTGTTTCAAGTGGCGCTGCTTTGGGCGCAGTTTTGGTTTTATATTTTGGCTTGGCATCATCTGTTTGGTTTCTATTACCGGCTGCTGCGATTGCCGGAGCCATGATTGCATTGATTTTGGTTTATCTGCTCGCTGGTTTTCGTAGCAGTGTGCTTTCACTGATCTTGGCTGGTGTTGCGATTAATGCGATTGCGGGAGCTATGATCGCGGTTGCTTTGAATTTTGCTCCCAGTCTATTTGCATTACAGGAAATTATTTTCTGGTTGATGGGGTCTTTGGCAAACCGGAATATGAATCACGTCATCATAGCGGCACCTTTTATTGTGATTGGATGGATTTTATTGCTAGGGCGTTATCGTTTTTTAAATGCATTGAGTCTCGGTGAACAAACAGCCGCATCTCTGGGATTTTATCCGCAGCGCGAACGTAACTTGTTATTGATAGGTTTGGCGCTCTGCGTAGGCGCTGCAGTCGCTGTGAGCGGAAGTATAGGATTTGTCGGTTTGGTGGTACCGCATTTGTTGCGACCTTTGGTTGGGCACCAACCGGGAAAATTATTATTGGCCAGTGCATTGGGTGGTGCATTTTTGGTGTTGTCTGCGGATATGTTGGTAAGGTCACTTGATGTGGCGCGCGAATTAAAATTAGGTGTCGTGACTTCTTTATTGGGCGGCCCATTCTTTTTGGCGCTAATTTTAAAAACGCGTTCGCGTTGGATTTAATATGAATTTATTAACGGCTAATCATATTTCTTTGCAGTTGAGTGATCGACAGATTATCAGTCAAATTTCTGTGCAACTTAATCCTAATGAATTTGTTGGATTGATAGGCCCCAACGGTGCTGGTAAAAGTTCATTGTTACGCATTCTGGCAGGGTTAAATCGTCATCATCAAGGCGGAGTATTTTTACAACACAATAATGAGCTTGAATTAATTAGTAAAATTCCTGCACCCATGCGCGCAAAATTTCTGGCATATCTTGCTCAACATGAAACGCCTGCCTGGCCTGTGAGCGTAAAAAATTTGGTTGGACTGGGAAGATCTCCATGGAATAGCAGTGTGAATTTAAATGAACAGGATGAGCAGGCAGTTCAATCAGCATTACAGATGACGGATCTCATGGAATTGTCGGATAGGTCAGTAAACGAATTATCCGGTGGTGAATTACAGCGTGTATTACTTGCGCGGGTTTTTGCCGGTAATCCACAATTAATTATTGCAGATGAACCTATAGCAGCGTTGGATCTCTACCATCAATTGCACATTATGGAATTACTCTATTCTCATGCCATGCAAGGCGGTGCAGTTATTGCTGCGTTACATGATCTGAGTTTAGCTGCACGTTTTTGTTCGCGATTAATTTTAATGCACCACGGAAAAATTATTGCCGAAGGCCAACCGGTAGAAGTATTGACACCTGAAAATCTTGCTCAGGTTTACGGTATTAAAGCGCATGTCGATTGTCGCG
>CAZICR010000437.1:0-3037 GCA_964537795.1 uncultured Cellvibrionaceae bacterium
GCTGATGGAAGTTTTATCTTTGGATTCAACGACTTCCTGACAAATCAATTGATCCACCACAAATCCAACACGGCGCGTACCCACAGTGACGATAACAACATGTGCACTGTCAGGATGAGAGCCTGAACTATTTTTTACCAGCCAGTCTTTCAAATAAAACAGCGGTATAGCTTGTTCGCGAATAGAAATACAATCCTGTCCGTCCACCACATGGGATTTGGTTAAATCCATGTGAAAAATTTCATTCACACTGACCAGAGGAAAAGCAAAGGTTTGTTTGCCGGAAACAAACATCAGCGTTGGCATAATCGCCAGGGTTAAAGGTACTTTGATCACAAACCGTGTACCCTTGCCCAACTCGGAATGTATTTCAACACTGCCATTTAATTGGGTGATTTTTGTTTTCACCACATCCATGCCGACACCGCGACCGGACACATCGGAAATTTCTTTTTTGGTTGAAAACCCGGGCGCAAAAATTAAATTGTAGGATTCGGTATCGGATAACCTGTTGGCTGTGTCTTCATCAAACATGCCTTTTTCAACAGCAATGCGACGCAACTTCACGGGGTCCATGCCATTACCGTCATCGCTAATGGACAACAGAATATGATCGCCCTCCTGTTGTGCTGCGAGCACAACTTGCCCCACGCGGGGTTTGCCTTTCGCTTCACGTTCTTCCGGATACTCTATGCCGTGGTCAACAGAATTCCGCACCAGATGCACCAAAGGATCTGCAAGGGCTTCTACCAGATTTTTATCAAGATCTGTTTCTTCACCCACCAATTCAAGATTAATTTCCTTACGCAAACTACGCGCAAGGTCACGCACAACACGCGGAAAACGACCGAATACTTTTTTAATGGGTTGCATCCGTGTTTTCATAACGGATGTCTGCAAATCGGCTGTGACCACATCCAAATTTGCTACGGCTTTGACAAGCTGTTCATTATTGGAAGCATTACCCAGGCGTACTAATCGATTTCGTACCAACACCAACTCGCCCACCATATTCATAATGTCGTCAAGTCGTTGCGTATCAACACGCACTGTAGTTTCAGCGGCAGCTGATTCTTTATCAGCTGCATTAGTTGTTGCTGCAGGAGCGGCCACCGGAGAAGGTGTGGCTATAGTTTTAACTTCTGGTTTGTTAATTGTTTTGACAGCGTCTGTTTTCGCTGCTTCTTTTTTAGGTTCAGATTTTACCGGTTCAACTTTTGTTGTTTTCGGTTTTTCCGTTTTTGGTTTTTCTGTCTTTGGTGAATTTTCTTTTGCAGAAACTTCTGCGGAAACTCCCGGGCCTTTTCCTTTTCCATGCAATTGATCCAGTAAGGCTTCAAATTCATCGTCATTAATTAAATCTGATGAGGCGTTTGGAGATACGGTTTTTTCTGCAGAAGATGAAACTGTTTCTGCTGCAGCTTTGGACGTATCTTTTGCAACTGCTTTCGCTGTTTCAACACTGGGCCCCTTGCCTTTTCCATGAAGTTGATCCAACAGCGCTTCAAATTCATCGTCAGTAATATCTTCACCTGCACTCGCGCTGGAAGCAGGCGTTGCAACAGCAGGAATGGATGCAGGTTTTTCTACATCAGGTACAGATTTTATTCCGGGCCCCTTACCTTTTCCGTGTAATTGATCCAGTAAATTATCAAATTCATCATCGGTAATATCGTCGTTTGCTGTTGATGAATTTGTCGATGAGTTGCTTGCAGCAGGATCTGCTATAGCATCCAGCAATTGTTCAAATTCATCATCGGAAATATGTTCGGATTGAGTTTCAGTTTGTTTATCGCTGGATACTGCCGACTCCTTTAAATCAGCACAGGACACCAAACGCTCAAGGGCTTGAATCAATGACTCATCAACCGGTGGTAATTCTTCGCGCGCGGTAACCAATTCAAATTGTTGATTTACCATGTCGAGCGCTTGCAACACCACATCCATGAGTTCCGAAGTAACTGTACGTTTCCCATTGCGTAAAATATCGAACAAATTTTCTGTCACATGACAACACTGCACCATAGGCGTCAGCGATAAAAATCCTGCACCCCCCTTCACAGTATGGAAACCGCGAAAAATGGCATTCAGCAAATTTTTATCATCAGGGCGCTGTTCAAGATCGACCAGTTGTTGTGACAAGCGTTCCAATATTTCGCCCGCTTCAACCAGAAAATCCTGAAGTATGTCCTCGTCATCACCAAAACTCATGCACTCTTCTCCAGAGACTCCGGGAAAACTAAAAACCTAAACTGGATAGCAGATCATCCACTTCATCCTGTGTAGCTGCGACATCTTTTCTTTCTGCAGCATGCACCTGTGGTCCTTCTGCAATCGTTTTGCGTTGGGTATAAATTTGTTTGTCGTGCTCCAATGTTTCTTTATCATTACCAAGACCGGTAATTTCTTCTACTTGCCCTGCAATACGCACCAGGCCAACCAAATCACGCTCGACATCTTTTATAAGTCCGATTACTTTTTTAAGCACTTGTCCGGTTAAGTCCTGAAAGCCTTGTTCCAACACAATATTTTGAAAATTTTCATTAAGCTGATTTGTACCCACAACCATTTGCCCAAGGAATCCATCAATACGTTCATACAATTCACGGAATTCCACCGGTGACATTTCACGGCGTTTTAATCTTGCCCACTCATCTCTTAAAGCACTGGCCTCCTGCCCAAGGTTCATTGCAATCGGTGCAGCTTGATCAACCATATCCATGGTTTTATCGGCTGCTTTTTGCGTTAAATTAATAACATAATTCAACCGATCAGACGCATCGTGAATATCAGAATTTTCGACCTGTGGTGGTTCGTTCGATAGATCAACATCAACGTGAAAATTAACAATGGCATCGTGAAGTCCACGCGTTAATTTGCCGACAGATTGAAAAATATGCTGATCGCGAGAGTGGGTGATGGTTTGAATTAATTCAGACGCTTCTTCAAATTGATTACTCTGCAATTTCTCTGTGAGTAATTTCGCACATTCTTTCAGCTCTGAAATAAAGCCATCATTAATACTGTTTTCGATTTG
>CAZICR010000438.1:0-3021 GCA_964537795.1 uncultured Cellvibrionaceae bacterium
TCTGCTGACTCTTTACCACTGAGAGATTCCAGTTCATAAGCGCGAGCTGCTTTCGGTTTATAGTCAGTTGCACCATGTTGCGCGCACCAGACAGTCAATTTTCCATTTTGCTTCCATTGCGCTTTTAAAATGTACCCTACACCCTTACCCACAGCAGTTTTGAATTTTGCACGATCACTATCGGAAAAAACGTCAGTATCAAATGGTGCCTTTTTATTTGCAGCATTATCCAATACGGTAAGCACACGGCTCATAGCATTGTCATTGAAAGTCACATGATCGGCATAACCGCCTTTCAGTGGGTAGAATTGTGGCCATCCACCTGTGCTGTATTGAGCGCTGAGCATAAAGTTAGCAGCTTTGCGTACAGCATCACGATATTTTGTGTTTTTACCAGACTTGTAGACTTCTGCCAGATAAACGATCTCTGTAACCGTAGCATTATTATCGAAGGTACCGGCTTCATTTCCGCCACTGCCTTTTCCGACTTTGTTGTAATCATTATTTTTTGGCCAGCCGCCATTGGTTTGCTGGTATGAAAGTACGATATCGGCTTTATCTGAGCCCCATTTGGTTTTTGCACTATTGAACCAGGATGCAACCGGGTTGCCGTCCTGTGAAAGAGTTGTTCCACTTGCAACAGAACTAGTTGCGGCTGTTGAACTTGAGGCGGCTGAGCTTGAACTTGAGCTTGAACTTGTTCCGGCACCACTTGTTGGAATAGAGCATTCTTTTACTGAGTTACTGGGGGCAGGATCAGAGCCAAACGTGGCAACGCTACAACTAAAACTACCATTTAACACTTTGTAAACAAACTTATCTGCTGCACCAAAGGCAACATTGGTTGATTGGGAGACTGAACAGGATTGACCAATTTTACAGATGGTCGTGTAACCACTAGGGCGATTGGCCGCATAAGCGGATGTCACAAACCCAGAGATTAAAATCCCTAGTATCAACTTTTTATCTAAATAATATTTCATCTTGTTCACCTAAAAATAAATGTTGGTTATTGTTGTAATGGATAATTTGCAATCCAAGGAATTTATGTTGTGTTTGAAAATTGGACTTTCAAGTACAGACTTCAACCTGCCAGGTGCGAATTCATTTTTTTTGCTGGCATTGAAACAACACGAAAACTAATATCACTGCATTAAGCTAATTCGTGTTAGCGTAAAAATTAACATATAGTCTTTAGGAACACAAGGCGGATTAGGGTATTTTTGTGATGAAAGACAAAATGTCTGAAAACTTCTTTGCTAGCTCGAATTAGCGATAGAACAAAGAGATATAAATTACTAAATCTTAGTACACCGCCCGACATTAAAAACATCATTCTTTGCTCTATTAACTAAAGTGGCTTTACCTGAAAATAGTCAACCTGTAAAAACCAAGCTGACATAAGAATTAAAAAAACAAAGGGGTAATTTCATCAAGTTACCTGTATTTTGAATTGGTTACTCTATGAAATCACCCCTTCCTGCTTTTTCTAATATCAACCACAAGCTTCTATTTAATTTCCCACCGAAACCAACTGGGATTGATAATTAGTTATTGCGTCTTTCAACGGAACATTTAGAGTTGTGAGGGGGTCGTCGATACCGGTAAACACCCACTTGAAGTCACCACCATTCATGCGTCCGGCATTCGCCATCACAATACTGGGAACATCTTCGGGTGCATCAACTTTATAGGTATACATGGTGGGCGCAGTGTCAAAGTTGCTATAGGTATTGCCGCCAGTTTTACTTTTTATACTAGCCGGTATTTGCTCCTGTCTGCTGCTCGCTATATATGCGTCAAACTCAGTGGCATTTTGCGTGTGGTACACCAAGGCCTTTGCGTCTACTACAATATTGTTGTATGCCTTATTCATCCCACCATCTTGTTCGCCATCTGGCCAAATACTGTAATTGGTTCCTTGCATGTTGATCATCATTGGATATTTACTATTGCGGTAGTAATTTGCCTCAATAAATGCAGAGGTTTTCTCAGTGCTTAATAGGCTCATGCTTGCATTAGCATCAAAGTAATTATTGTAGATGTGAACTGTCGCATGGGTCAGGCGTGGATTTCTGGAGTCTGAATGATCGAACCAATTGTGGTGATAAGTAAAGTAAATAACCCCAGTTTCAGTTGCGCCACCAGCGAAAGTTGTTTTACCTGAGTCAAAAAAGTGATTGAAAGAAATGGTAATGAATGAAGTGTTGTATTTCATGTCAATGGTGCCATCACCTTTGAACTGATCTGCATCACCACCGGGTTTACCGTAGAAGAAATCGCAATGATGAACCCAAATATTTTGATTATTTCCCTCCATAGAAATCGCATCATCACCATAGAGCATGATGCCCAGGTTTCTAATCTCAATATCACTGGAATGACCCAGATATATTCCGTAACCGTACAGGGTGGCATCATCACCTACACCTTCAACAGTTATATTGCTCATTTTTGCATTAGTGCCAGCGCCTTTTAAACTCAAATAAATTCCATCTTTGAGACCAGTAATTTGGGTGCTTTTAATTAAGCCAATTATGCGAATAATTAAAGGAGTTTTATCAAACGCTTTAGCACGGTAATAAAGAATACGTTCGATGCCTACGGCAGTAGTTTTTCTGCCATCTGTTCCTGTAATCACATCTAAGGTCACGGTATTGATATTGTCGGCAGTTAGGTAAAGGATTTGTGCTCCACTGGGTACTGTACCGTCATCGTTGTAGCCGCCAGACGCTGATTTATTGGGTGACTCCTGAGAGAACGCGAACCCTTCCCTTGTGTGGGGTTTTACGATTAACGACGTAGTTATCGATGCAGCTGCAGACTTTTCAACAGCGTCACTAACAGGCACCACTTTTACAACATAATTACCTGCTGCGAGCCCGAGAATGTCAGCACGGTAATAAGTTGAATATTGTCTTATCAATGGCCCATCGATTTTTTTGAATGTAGAATCAGCCGCACCTGTGATTTTGTAATACACGTTATAACTTGTTGCACCACTCAATGCCTTCCATGTTA
>CAZICR010000439.1:0-3019 GCA_964537795.1 uncultured Cellvibrionaceae bacterium
CAATGGTTGGAACGTTCGTGTTGCTTACAACTGGCGTGACTCCTTCCTGAACGAATATAACTGGAATACTAGCCCTCAATTTGTAAAAGCTTACTATCAAATTGATATTGGTATCAGTTATCAAGTTACTGACAACCTGAAAGTGTCATTGGATGGTATTAACGTTACTGATGAAGCTTACGTCATTACAGCTCGTAGTGGTCAGCAAGTCCGTCGTTATGACGAATATGGTGGTCGTTACATGTTAGGCGCCACTTATTCTTTCTAATGTAATTGTTGTACTAGGTTGTTAATATTAAGGCCGCTGCTAATAACAGCGGCCTTTCTTGATTTTAGGGTGAGGAATATAAGTGAAGCATCAGTTATTAAATAATATTGAACATCGAAACCTTCGTGTGGATTCAAAGCCCGCATTAACTTATGGTGAAAATTCCCATTTCGCCATGATTGTTCCAGCAGAAATTGTTACAGCAAAAAATTTCTTTCCTCTTTTTATTTATAAAGATGGGAGTACAGGCAAATTCTTTTTTTCTGCCATTTTTGGTTTTCAGGAGGGCGAAAATCTTTTTCTGGATGACAAGGGTTGGCACTCTGAATATATTCCATTGAGCATTGCTCGCAAACCTTTTCTGATTGGACAGCAGGAAGCTATTGAAAATGGTCAAAAAATTGTAAAACGTGTGATCAATATTGATATGGGAAGTCCGCGAGTAAATGCAGGTGGTGAACGTGTATTTACAGATTCGGGGGAATCTACACCCTATCTGGATAATATCGCTAGAGTACTGGAAATGCTTCACCATGGGATTATTGAGTCAGATCAACTCATCAATAAATTGATCGACTATGATTTGCTGGAGCCTATGTCATTAAAGCTGGTTTTTAACGAGCATAGAAAATATGAGCTGCACCATTTGTACACAATAAAGTCAGATGCATTAAATGCTTTGGATGATTCTAAAGTGATGGGGTTATTCAGAGACGGCAGTCTGGAAAAGATCTACGCACTCGTGCATTCACAGGCAAGAATCAGTACCTTGATACGGCTTAAAAATGAACGAGATGCCCTCTAATAATTCTCGGTCTTCCCAGGCTTTGCTTTTTGGCAAGCCTGTTGAGCAACTGTATGAATATGATTTGCAATCACTACTTTTATCTACCAAACCACTTATCTTGAAAAATTTTTGCAGTGACTGGCCTGTAGTAAAAGCATCGACTGTCTCAAATGAAGCCGTTCTTGATTACATTCAAAATTGCTACGCTCGCGTTCCCGTCACCACTTGTATATTGCATCCAAAAGAAAAAGGGCGAGTGTTTTACAACAAGGAGTTCACGGGATTTAACTTTTCTGCCAACCTTGAATCATTCAATACTTTTTCAAGGATGTTATTAAATGAAACGCATAACGCAGAACCTCGTGGTGTTTATATGCCATCAACAGATGCAGCGAAATGGTTTCCTGATCTCGATAAAGAAAATAATGCTGGCATCGACTACCTTGATCCTATTAAATTAATCTGGATAGGGAATAAAATCAGAGTAGCTGCACACTATGATTTTACGAGTAACCTTGCATGTTGTTTAGCCGGGCGACGTAGATTCACTTTATTTCCCCCTGAACAAATTGCCAATTTATATCCCGGCCCTCTCGAATTCGCTCCAGGTGGGCAAGAAATCAGTCTGGTTGATTTTGCCAACCCGGATTTGAAATCTTTTCCAAAATTTGCTGAAGCTATTAAAGCTGCACAGGTGGCTGAATTGGAACCGGGTGATGCATTATTTTTACCCGGTATGTGGTGGCATCACGTAGAAGGTTTGGATGCTGTCAATATTTTGTATACCCACTGGTGGCGCGAGTCACCAGCATTACTTGGGCGCCCATCCAACGCTCTCTTGCACAGCATCATGAGTCTAAGAAGCCTTTCTGAACAGCAGCGGAAAGCCTGGAAAAGTATTTTTGATTATTATGTTTTTAATTATGACGCGGATGATTTAAATAATATTCCTGCTCATGCTCGCAATATGCTTGATCTTCCATTGGGTGAAGAACAGATAAAGCAAATCCGTAAAATTTTGGTCGGTCGACTCAATAAATAAGGTATTCAATCATGCAAATGCCAATCAAGAAAAAAGTAGTAATCGCTGGTGGCGGAACAGCGGGCTGGATGACAGCCGCTGCCTTGGCAAAGCTCCTCGGTAAAAATCTTGATATCAAACTGATTGAGTCGGAAGAAATAGGTACTGTTGGTGTAGGTGAAGCGACAATTCCGACACTGCATATTTATCACCAATTACTTGGCTTGAAGGAAAGTGAAGTCATGGCTGCGACCAATGCCACTTTCAAGTTGGGGATTATGTTTGAAAATTGGCGTGATGTCGGAAAGCATTATCTACATTCGTTTGGTTTTCCCGGCCAGGATTGTTGGGCTGCGCAGTTCCATCATTTTTGGGTTAAGGGTAATCAAAAAGGTTTGGTGAAACCTATTGGTGATTATTGCGTTGAACATCTTGCGGCACGTGAAAATAAATTTGCTGTTTATCCTAATCAGAATCTCAACCACGCTTATCATTTAGATGCGGGCCTCTATGCAAAATTTTTACGTGGAATAGCAGAAAAGTATGGTGTCAAACGTATTGAAGGAAAAATGGCTGACATTATGTTGCGAGACGATAATGGATTTATCGATTCTATAAAAATGGAGTCAGGTGAAATTATGGAAGGCGACCTTTTTATTGATTGCACCGGTTTTGGTGGATTGCTGATTGAAAAAACATTGCATACCGGCTACGACGATTGGACACATTGGTTGCCTTGCGACAAAGCCATTGCCGTGCAAACTGTATCTAATGGTGAGCCGATTCCTTACACGCGTGCTATTGCTCATGATGCAGGTTGGCAATGGAAAATTCCTCTGCAATCACGTACTGGTAATGGCATGGTTTTTTGTAGCCGTTATTGGTCTGAAGATGAAGCGCTGCATAAATTAACCAGTAATCTTGATGGTGAAACACTCATCAA
>CAZICR010000440.1:0-3008 GCA_964537795.1 uncultured Cellvibrionaceae bacterium
GCCACCAATTCCGGCAGAGTCTTGCAGGCTAAAGGCAACTGATTGTCTGCAGGCGGCCAGGTTTAACCGCCGATCGAAAAGCCCCAGTTTGATTTCAAGTCGTTCGTTATCGGCTGACTGATAATGGTTTAAAAGATAGATTTCGGCTTGTTGACGTAATACCGCAAGGTTTTGTGAGTTTGCTTCTACTTGTAAGCCATGACCCAATCCCAAGAACAAGAAGCTGAATACTTCCAGTAATCGCAGTTGCTTGGAAGAAAAGTTTTTTAAATAACTTTTTAAATAACTGGGAAGATTCATTTTATGTCCTATGCTCTACTTCAGATGACCTGAAATTCTCTAAAGCGCGACAGATTTCTGCCGTTATAAGGTCAACAAAGCAAAAGCTATGCCTTTTATTAGACAAGATTGAATCAAACCGAGGTGAACAATGGCCGGCGTAATGGATAGTGTCAACCAGCGCACGCAATTGGTAGGTCAAAACCGTTTGGAGCTCTTGCTGTTCCGCTTGAACAGCCAGCAGTTGTACGGAATTAACGTTTTTAAAGTCAAAGAGGTTCTTCAGTGTCCTCCACTCAATGCAATTCCTGGGCGGAATCATGTTGTTCGTGGCGTTGCCCATATTCGTGGTGGAACCATACCGATTATGGATTTGAATTTGGCAATAGGCCGTAAAGCCTTAACAGAAATCGAGAGCTGCTTTGTCATAATCACCGAATACAACAGAACTGCCCAAGGGTTTTTGGTGCGTTCTGTTGAGCGTATAGTGAATATGAACTGGGGTGACATTCATCCACCGCCCAAAGGTGCAGGCAGGGAGCATTACCTGACTGCTGTCACTCAGGTTGAAGGTCAGTTGGTGGAAATTATCGATGTAGAAAAAATTCTGGCAGAAGTTTCACCGATGAAAGAAGAGGTGTCGGCCGGTATTATTGAAGACGGAATTGCCGAAAAAGTTGTTCAGAAACATGTTCTGATTGTTGATGACTCCACTATCGCACGAAAACAAATTCAACGTGTTGTTGAAGGTATGGGCATACAGACAACGACCAAAAAAGACGGCGCTGAAGCCTTGAGTTATTTAAAAGATTTGTTGGCGGCAGGTAAAAATCCTTATACAGAATTAGTGATGATTATTTGTGATATTGAAATGCCGGAAATGGATGGTTATACCTTTACGGCTGAAGTTCGCAATAATTCTGCTCTTAAAGATTTACACATAGTGCTGCACACGTCTTTGAGCGGTGTGTTTAATGAGGCTATGGTGAGAAAAGTCGGCGCTGATGATTTCCTGGCAAAATTCAATCCTGACGAATTGGCAAAAAGAGTAAACGACCGGATTTTGGCAATAACGGGTGAAAGTATATTGCCGAGTGAATAAGAGACTAATTAGAAACCAGTGTTACCAATCGGGAATTTTTCGATGGATCAAAATGATTTCAATCAATTTCGACAGTTTTTGGAAGATGCCTGTGGAATTGCGCTTGGAGAAAATAAACAATATCTAGTGTCCAATCGTATTCGAAGAGTCGTAGAAGAGAATAATATTGATAATCTGGGCGAATTGATTCAGTTATTAAAACAAAACACTAATAGAAAACTGAGAGATCAGGTTATCGACTCAATGACGACTAATGAAACCTTTTGGTTTCGTGACAGTTATCCTTACGATCATTTAAAAAATGTACATTTTCCGCAATTACTCAGCGCTAAAAATATGGGATCTGTCAGGATATGGTCTGCAGCTTGTTCATCAGGGCAGGAACCTTACTCTATTAGTATGATGGTGGAAGAATTTAAACGGCAACAAATGGGAATTTTGCAGAAGCCGGTGCAAATTATTGCAACGGATTTATCAACCAGCATATTGGAACATGCAAAATCAGGTCGTTACGACAAACTCTCTGTAACCCGGGGGCTTTCACAAGAAAGGCTTGAACGTTATTTTGATAGTATTGACGCTGAATCCTGGCAGATCAAATCTTTTGTAAAAGAAAGAGTGGAATTTCGCGTGTTAAATTTGATGGATTCTTTTACTTCGCTTGGAAAATTTGACATGGTCTATTGTCGCAATGTTCTGATTTATTTCAATGCAGATTTAAAGCAACAAATCCTGAAAAAAATTCACTCGTGTCTGAAACCTAATGGGGTTTTATATGTGGGGTCATCAGAAAGCTTATCCGGTGTGCCTGGATTGTTTGAAATGATTAAGTGCGAGCCTGGTATTTATTACCGGGCGGTTTAATCGTTTTTCTATGTTAGCTTTTAAATCCTTCCGTTTCTTATTATCCACAACCACCGGCAACAGCTTGCCGCTTATATTTTTCCGCTAGCAAATAAACCGCTTTCATTGCCGCTCTTCCTATCTGACCATAAAAATAAAACCTATAAAAATCAATACGATAAATCTATTTATGAGTTTGGCACACTGGTTGCAAAACATCTGGAAACGGAAAAACTCCGGCAATTTTTCAGAGACAAGATTATGGCCATTTCATTTGAAGCAGCATTGGGTATCCACGAGCAGGCGTTGAGATTCCGTGGTGAACGTGCATCGGTCCTGGCGGACAATCTGGCAAATACCGATACCCCTGGCTACAAAGCAAAAGATCTGGATTTCAAAACAGCTTTGCAAAATGCCACTAAAACCACTGATCGATTTTCCATGCAAAAAACCAATCAGGCACATATGACAGCGATTGGTTTTTCAGATCAGGGTGATGAGTTGTATCGCGTTCCGCAACAAGCATCTTTGGATGGTAATACAGTTGAAGACCAAATTGAGCATGCGGAATACATGAAAAATACCTTGGCTTTTCAAGCCAGTTTCCAATTTTTAAATAGCAAATTTACCGGATTGCGTACCGCAATTCGTGGCGATTAATTGCAATCATTCAATGGTTGAGGTGAACAAACATGGCACTCGGAAATATTTTTGATATAGCGGGAACCGGGATGAACGCACAAAGTTTGCGTTTGAATACCACCGCCAGCAATTTAGCCAACGC
>CAZICR010000441.1:0-2987 GCA_964537795.1 uncultured Cellvibrionaceae bacterium
GTTTAAGTAGTTCAAGTAGGTCGAGTAGTTTAAGTAGTTCAAGCAGTTCAAGCAGTTCAAGTAGGTCGAGTAGTTTAAGTAGTTCAAGTAGTTCAAGTAGTTCAAGTTCATTGGGAGTGATTAATTACAACGCGCCTCAAGCAACTACCGCACCTGTTATCGATGGTGTTATTGATTCTATTTGGGGAACAGCTGAATGGGCGCCGATTAATGTATTTTGGTTGGGAAGTCAGGTTCCATCCGCTCAAGATTTCACTGGACGTTACAAAGCGCTCTGGGATCAAGGTAATCTATATTTACTCGTCGATATTACCGATGATGTGCTCTTTGACGCCACCGCAAATCCACTAGAGCGTTATTGGGATGATGACTCAGTTGAAGTATTTATCGATGAAAATAGAAATGGTGGCAATCACCAAACCAATACATCGGCCTGGGCTTACCATGTGGCCATTAATGGAGATGTTGTTGACACTACAACATCGACCAATGCTGAGTTGTTAAACAGTCACATCACCACCCGTCGGGTGACTAACGGAAACCAGCATCTGTGGGAGATGAGCATGCGTGTTTATGGTGAAAATTATGTAAATAACACCACCTCAGCTTTGACTCTTGCCGCAGGAAAAGTCATGGGTTTCTCTATGGCCTACAATGATAATGATGCCAGTGCACAACGCGAGAGCATGATGGGTTCTGTTGATACCCCAGGACATAAAAACAATGAAGGCTATTTGAATGCAAGCGTGTTTGGATCTTTGCGCTTAGTGAACGCAGCGGTAACTAACAACCCTTGTAGCAATACTTTAGTTTGCCTTAATTTCGAAACAACTATTCCCACCGACATTACCTTGGGTTCTAACGTACAAATTGTAAACACGGCCGCAAAAAATGGCACCAGTTCACTTCGTTTCTACACGAACAACAAAGGCGCCCCTTATCACGGCGGCTATCTCAAAGTACCTAACGTCCCCGGCAAGCACTGGGGGCGTCTGTTTTATCGGATTGATACTATCCTCTCTCCGGCAAATTACACACACACCACTTTTATGGCAGCAGTAACACCTGTCACTGAAGTGAGGTTGGTGGATACAGTTCGTGATCCGAATGGTAAGCACCAGTATTTATACAATTTTCCTGATGACACGGGCGGTGCAAGTTCACCCTATAACTGGACTTTCGATAATCAATGGGTATGTGCAGAGTGGCACCTTGATGATGGAACCCAGACCTATGAGTTTTTCCATAACGGTGTTCGTGTAGATTCGATTTCCGGAAATAAATCCGGCGATCATGGCGGAATTCCTGCCACCTATACCTGGATGGGGTTTGGTGGTCAGGTCTATCAGAATGGCCCGGAGATTTCAGGTTGGATCGACGACATAGCAATAGGCACCAGTCGTATTGGTTGCAACTAATCCCGATTTATTCATTGAGCTTTAATGAACTCAGAATAAATTTATAGGATGTCATACGCGTTTGGCTGATTTTGCCATCATCCAAGGCTTTTAGTAACGCACAGCCGGGTTCATGGCTGTGCGAACAATTACGAAATTTGCAATTGCCAATATAAGGTCTGAATTCGATAAAGCCGTCGAGAATTTCATCTTCCTCCATATGCCACAAACCGAATTCCCGGATGCCGGGTGAATCAATTAAATCACCGCCTTCGGGAAAGTGTAATAAAACGGCGCTGGTTGTGGTGTGTGTACCTTGTTGTCTTTCTGATAAATTTCCTACACGCAACTGAGCATCGGGAATTAATGCATTGATTAATGATGATTTGCCAACACCCGATTGACCGACAAAGACAGAGGTTTTTTGATCGAGCAATTTTTTCAGATCCGATAATCCATCTTCATTTTTAGCGGATATTTTTAGCAGTGTGTAATTTAAATCGCGATAAGTTTTTTCGAGCAGATCCATTTTGTTTTTAATTTTTTCGTCAATTGCATCCGATTTATTGATGATAATGACGGGCTCCAAATTGATGCTATGCGCTGCAATTAAATAGCGATCAACTAAATTCGCATGTGCTTCAGGGTAGGGCGCAATCACAATAAATAATCGATCAATATTGGCTGCAATCGTTTTGAGATCGCCATGTGGATCAGGCCTGTGCAACGCCGAGCGTCGCGGTAAAACCGAAACTACAACACCCATAGGATTTCCAGGGCACCAGACAACTTTATCACCGGTGACCAAGGATCCTAAATTACTGCGAAAATGACAGCGTTGTTCCTGTTTTTCACCTTCAGCATTGATCGATTCCACAATTACTTGTGTTCCAAAATGCGTAATGATCAAGCCTTCTTGTTCTGCGCCTAATTGTCCGTCTTGTAAAGATTCATCGGCAACCGAGTCGCGTTTGGCGGCACGCGCGTTGCGTTCTTCTTGAATTTTTTCGATGCGCCATTCCTGGCGACGGGTCAATTTGCGTTTTGACATGCGGTAGTAATGGCTCGTTGATGAAAGATTGGCGAAAACAGGTTAATACATTAAGCTGACAATTGCTGGCATTCTGCACTATTTCTCAAGGTAAATTCTATGTTAAACGACAACAATCTGATTTGGATTGATTTGGAAATGACCGGTCTTAATCCCGATACCGATGTGATTATCGAAATCGCCACATTGGTGACTGATGCTGATCTGAATCTATTGGCGGAAGGCCCTGTGTTTGCAGTACATCAATCCGATGAAATTTTAAATGGCATGGATGAATGGAACACCAATCAACACGGCAAATCCGGCCTCACACAACGCGTCCGTGAAAGTAAAGTTAGCGCGGCACAAGCCGAAGCAGAAACTATCGATTTCTTACAAAATTGGGTAGCAAAAGGTAAATCCCCCATCTGTGGAAATTCCATCTGTCAGGATCGCCGCTTTCTAGTCCGCGGCATGCCTAATTTGGAAAATTATTTTCACTATCGCAATCTTGATGTCAGCACCATCAAAGAACTCGCCCGCCGCTGGCGCCCCGAAGT
>CAZICR010000442.1:0-2978 GCA_964537795.1 uncultured Cellvibrionaceae bacterium
AAAGAGATTATTGCTGTTGCCGGTCACAACGCTGATGGTTTTCCGATGATGATTGATCAGGACGAAACTATTCGCGCTGATACTACTGTTGAAGCATTGGCAAAGTTACCACCGGCATTTGATCCTAAAAATGGACAGGTCACTGCTGGCAGCTCGTCGCAGTTATCCGATGGTGCATCCGTTATGTTGGTGATGTCCGCTGAGCGAGCACAATCTTTAGGTTTAACACCAATTGCCAAAGTAGTTTCATTGGGATTGGCGGGTGTTGATCCATCAATTATGGGTTATGGGCCTGTTCCTTCTACAGAGAAAGCCTTGAAAGCAGCCAATTTATCTATGGATGATATTGGTGCTGTTGAGCTTAACGAAGCCTTTGCTGCCCAGGCATTACCTGTTTTAAAAGATCTCAAATTATTGGACAAAATGGATAGGGTAAATGCGCATGGCGGTGCTATTGCATTGGGGCATCCATTCGGTTGTTCGGGCGTTCGAATTACAGGTTCATTGTTAACGGTAATGCAGGACAGAAATGTGAGTTTGGGCGTCTCTACTATGTGTATTGGTTTGGGGCAGGGTATTACCACTGTATTGGAGCGTTTGAATTAGCTTTAGTTAAACCCTGCAGCTGGTGTTAGAATGCCGACGCTTTCCTACTGCGGGGTTTATATGTCGTCTTCTTTATATGAGATTGTAGAGCTGCCTGACGGTGACGTCGTTTTACGTCGTATAGACGACGAGGACGCTGAACCTCTTGTCAAAATCCATTTTTCCGAAGAGTCACTTAATTATTTGGGTGAATCAAAATTTGCGATTGCCAGAACCATGATTGAAGCTGGAATGGAAGCGGCGAATGATGAAACCGAAGAAGACGCTCTGGATTCCGCCTACGAAGAAGACCAACTTGAAGGTTATTTGTTGCATTGATTATTTATCAAATTGCTCCGCATCATATTCAACAAAAAGTTACCCCTGCAAAAATTAAGTTGTTATTATCCCCAGTCATAAAGTTACACGAGATACTTTAATGACTCATTTTTCTACTCTGGGCTTGATAGGCCACCTCAACAACGAGCGTGCAGTTTATTCAATTAAGCGCCTGATTCGCTTTCTGCAAAAAAAACAAAAACATTTTGTACTTGAAGCTGATACTGCGGAATTGATAGACGATAAAGCCCTGGTTCAGGCCGCAGAACAAATTGCTGAAATTGATACCCTCGGTCAATTATGTGATTTGGTTGTGGTAGTCGGTGGTGATGGCAGTTTGTTAAGGGCAGGGCGGGCCATGGCGCAATATCAAGTTCCATTGTTGGGTATTAATCGGGGCCGTCTTGGGTTTTTAACCGATATATTGCCTGATCATATTGAAAGCAAAGTTGAAGACGTTTTGAACGGAAATTATATTTCAGAAAAACGTTTTTTATTGGATATGAATGTCATGCGTGGAACGGAAATTATTTCAACTGCATCGGCGATGAATGATGTGGTATTGCATCCGGGTAAATTTGTACACATGCTGCAGTTTGAAATTTATGTTGATGGTGATTTTGTTACCAGTCAACGTGCGGATGGTGTCATTGTATCAACACCCACAGGTTCAACTGCGTATTCATTAAGTGGTGGTGGTCCGATACTACATCCAAAACTGGATGCAATTGCCTTGGTACCAATGAACCCACACACATTAAGTAGTCGTCCAATGGTAGTGCCTGGTGATAGTGAAATTCGTATAGTTGTTGGGGAACATAGTCGTGCACTGCCGATGGTGACTTGTGACGGCGCGACCCATGCGGAAGTGCAAACAGGAGATGCAATTGTTATTGTTAAAAAACAAAAACTCCTGGAGTTATTACATCCGAAAGACTACAACTTCTTTGAACGCTGTCGCTCCAAATTAGGTTGGGGCGGTCATCTGCTGGATAATTAATTGTTATGAACGTGCAAGAATTATTATCGAATATTACGCCCGAAATTTATCAAAATTTAAAGCGTGCTGTGGAATTGGGTAAGTGGCCTGATGGTAATCGTTTGTCAACAGAGCAGCGTCAATTATGCATGCAAGCTGTAATTGCTTACGAGCACCAACATTTAGCTCCGGAGCAACATACAGGTTATATTCCCCCAGAGCCGCATACATTTTGTGGTGATGAAGACCACGAGCATGATCACGCACAGAGTGAGAAGCCGATTAAGTGGGTGTGAATTAAACACCCTCTCCCCAACCCTCTCCCATCAAGGGAGAGGGAACAGATTAAAGTTTCGAAGGAAAGAAAGATAAGTTCGAAAATTGTGAGCTTAAGTAGTTATTCGAACAAAAGCACATCTCCTCTCCCCTTGTGGGAGAGGGGCAGGGGAGAGGGGTAAGAAAATTTGTAAAATTTTTTAGGATTAAATATGACAGCCGTAGAACAAAACTTGCCAACAAAAGATCAACCCAAAACGATTTACCTGAAAGACTATCAGGTACCGGATTATTTAATTAAAACCACTGATCTGCGTTTTGAAATTGCCGAAGGCGAAACTCTGGTAAGTGCGATGTTGCATTGTTATCGCAATCCTGCTGCGACAAAAAAGGTGAATCAATTAACACTGCACGGCGCCGATCTTGAATTGGTCTCTATCGCCTTGGATGACAAAATTCTCAATGCAAATGATTATATTTTTGGCGAAGAAAGTTTAACTATTTTAAATACGCCGGAAGAATTCAAATTAATTACCATCACCAAAATAAAACCTGAATCCAATAGCTCACTCGAAGGTTTGTATCGCTCACGCACAATGTATTGTACGCAATGTGAAGCTGAGGGCTTTCGCAAGATCACTTACTATCTTGATCGACCGGACGTAATGAGTGAGTTCACTACGACTATTGTGGCCGATAAAAAATATCCTGTGCTTTTATCTAACGGAAATTTAATTGATCAGGGTGAACTGGAAAATAATCGTCATTTCGCGACCTGGCATGATCCGTTTAAAAAACC
>CAZICR010000443.1:0-2977 GCA_964537795.1 uncultured Cellvibrionaceae bacterium
ACCTATATACCAGCCGTCACCGCTGTGGGCTTACGAGCAGGCGCCAATCTTACCCGAAGTTCTGCGCAGTGTGCGTGATTTTCACTACAAAGATCACTTAGAATAGCGACATGATTCAACTTACCAGTATCTCTCTACAGCGCGGCAGCAAATTTTTGTTGGCCGACGCAAACCTAACCCTATTTCCTGGGCAAAAAGTTGGCCTGATTGGCGCCAATGGCAGCGGTAAATCCACGCTATTTCAACTTTTGCTCGGCAATTTACCCAGTGATTCCGGGAATCTGGAAATACCCAAGCAATGGCGCATCGCTCATATGGCGCAAGAAGTTGGCCATACCCAGCGAAGTGCATTGGATTTCGTACTGGATGGTGATGCCGAATTACGCCAACTTGAAGCAGCTGTTGCCGCCAATCCCGATGGTGAAAAGCTGGCGCAACTTTATGCCGACCTGGAAAATATCCATGCCTACACTGCGCCTACACGTGCGCAGGAATTACTCAATGGTTTGGGTTTTTCCGCGAAAGACTCTTTACGGCCAGTCACTGATTTTTCCGGCGGATGGCGAATTCGTTTAAATCTCGCACAAGCCTTGATGTGCCCGTCAGATTTATTATTACTCGATGAGCCGACCAACCATTTGGATCTGGATGCAACACTCTGGTTGGAGAACTGGTTAAATCGTTACAAAGGGACATTAATTATTATTTCGCATGATCGCGATTTTCTCGACAATATTGTTGATCGCATCGTTTGTCTTGAACAACAAAAACTCGATTTGTATTCAGGGAATTATTCGGCGTTTGAACGCCAACGTGCCGAAAAATTATCGCAGCAACAACTCAGTTTTGAAAAACAACAAGAACGCATAGCCCATATAGAAGATTTCATTCGACGCTTTCGCGCCAAAGCAACCAAAGCCCGACAAGCACAAAGTCGGATTAAAGAATTGGAGCGAATGGAAAAAATTGCACCGGCACATGTTGATTCACCCTTCAGTTTCAGCTTTACCTGCGCCGACAAAGTATCAGTACCTTTGGTGCATATTGCTCGCGCCAATATTGGCTACGAAAACAAAATTATTCTACAAAATGTTGAATTGAGTGTAGTGCCGGAAACCCGTATTGCGTTGCTTGGCCCTAACGGCGCCGGTAAATCCAGTTTAATTAAAACCATTGCTGGCAATTTGTCATTGCTTGCGGGCGATCGCACTTACGGCGAACATTTTAAACTCGGTTACTTTGCACAACATCAATTGGAGGCGCTGGATTTAAATGCCTCAGCTGCATTACACATTCAACGTATATCACCCACTGCTCGCGAACAAGAAATTCGCGATTTTTTAGGCAGTTTTGATTTTCACGGTGATCGTGCATTCGAACCAATCACACATTTTTCCGGCGGTGAAAAAGCACGGCTGGCTTTGGCTATTATCGCCTGGCAAAAACCCAATCTGTTATTACTTGACGAGCCCACTAACCATCTGGATTTGGAAATGCGTCAAGCACTGACTATGGCACTGCAGGATTTTGAGGGCGCCGTTATTCTTGTATCACACGATCGCCATTTAATTCGCAACACAGTCAACGAATTTTTATTAGTTGCCAATGGACAAGTCAACGAATTTGATGGTGATCTGGAAGATTATTATCGCTGGTTAAGCCAACACCATCTACAAACTGAACAACCCGAAGAAAAAATATCGAACGACAATAAAGTCGATAAAAAGGCACAACGACAACAATCCGCCGCCCAACGCGCGCAATTAAAACCTTTAACCAACAAATTAAAAAATCTCGAATCGCAACTCGAAAAATATCAAACCCAACTCAGCGAAATAGAATCACAACTCAGCGACCCCGACATATACGACGATAAGAATAGAAGTAAACTACAAACACTTTTACTCGAACAAGCAAAGTTGCAAACATCGATTGAAGAAACAGAAGAGAGTTGGTTGTTGGTGAGTGAGGAATTGGAAATAGCGGGGCAATAAAGAATTAATCTTCTATTTTCATCGAGAACTCAAGATGTTCAAAATTATCAACAAAGCTTTGGCTGTAGTAGCAACTATATTTTGTGTGAATATTATTTGGCAAAAAATGTCAGATGATCGTAACTACAAAAGCTGGCCTACTGCCCAAGCTCGTCTCATATCGGCTGAAGTTGTTGTTAGTTCCAGTGGCCGAACCAATCAACCAAGTGGGCGTCATTTTCTAGTAGAAACTACTTATGATTTCACAGTTGACGGCAAAGTCTATAACTCGAGTCTAAACAAAATAGGTGTGCCCCGTTTTTCTACAGACAAAAAGGCATTGGTTTATCTAAAGGAGTTGACATCTCGCCCAGAGATTATCGTTCACTATCACCCACGCAATCCAGAAAAGAACACGCTCGCTCATTAAATCGATTATGCCGAAACAATTACCAAGTTTGTTTTAAGTTAAATCTTCTGTTTCGGCTGATGCACCATTTGTTTTAACAGATTGAATACCCGCATCACGAGCTTGAGCAGTCGCATACATTTGACTGGTTCCAATAGTTTGGTGACTCGCAGCTTTCAACACAAAATAATATCGATTATCGGAGCTGGTTTGTTTTGTGTAATTACTATCATCCGGGCTGTTTAACTTCACAGAAGAAATTCCATTTGTCGCACTGGCCTTTGTCGAATAACCTTCACTACCGAGAATATTTTCACCATTTGCTGCTTTCAAGCGAAAATAAAATTGACCATTACTGGCCTTATACAATTCATATTTAGCTGCCATTTTATTCCTCGCTTATTGGATCACCTTACCGCCACGGGCTGACCCTTTCGGGTGGTGGAATGCCATGTTGTTGCCAACAAGTCTGTAGCATTCTGAGGATAGGATACTGGTTTTCCAATTTTTTGCACGCAAAGCGTATGTTTGGATTTTTCACGCAGCTATTAAGCACACTCTCCTTCCCAACATCGTTTTCCAGAAAATTGCTTTT